>CAZIWQ010000147.1:0-10012 GCA_964542355.1 uncultured Armatimonadia bacterium | reverse complement strand
CTCCGCCGTGCGCCGTTTGCCGTCGCCAAATGCCGAGTGCCACATGCCACATGCCGCCGGCCGTCAGCCGTCGGCCGTCACCACGACGACAGGGAGCGGGCGCCCAGGGGAAGTGAGTCGATCTCGTCGAGCACCTTGCCGGTGCCAATGGCGACGGAGCTGATGGGGTCGTTGGCGACACCAACGGGGATGCCGGTCTCCAGCTCGAGCAGGCGGTCGAGGCCCTGCAGCAGGGCGCCGCCACCGGTGAGCGTGATGCCGCGCTCGATGATGTCGGCCGCCAGCTCGGGCGGCGTCTGCTCGAGGATCGTCTTCACGCGCCCCACAATCTGGAACACACCCTCGGAGATGGCCGAGCGCACCTCCACCGAGCTGACGGTGACGGTCTTCGGCAGGCCGGAGATGATGTCACGGCCACGCACCTCCATCTCCGACTCCTCCATCATGTCGAACGCCGACCCGATATGGATCTTGATGCGCTCCGCCGTCGGCTCGCCGATGTCGAGGTTGTAGACGCGCTTGATGTGGCGGACGATGGACTCGTCGAGATGGTTGCCGCCGATGCGCAGGGAGTCGCTGACCACGATGCCGCCGAGCGAGATGACGGCGACATCAGTCGTGCCCCCGCCGACATCCACGACCATGTTGCCGCCGGGGGAGGCGATGGGCAGTCCTGCGCCGATGGCGGCGGCCATCGGCTCCTCGATGGGGATGGCCTCGCGCGCGCCGCCGGCGCGCGCCGCGTCCAGCGCGGCACGCCGCTCGACGCTGGTCGAGGCGGAGGGGATGCAGATCACGACGAGGGGCTTGAAGAACCGTCCGGTGCGCCCACAAGCGCGGCGGATGAGGTGCGCGAGCATGTCGCGCGTGATTGTGTAGTCGGCGATGACGCCGTCGCGCAGGGGGCGGATGGCGATGATGTTGCCCGGGGTGCGCCCGAGCATCTCGCGGGCCTCTTCACCCACCGCCAGGACGCGGCGCTGCCTGCGCTCAACAGCAACCACGGAGGGCTCGCGAATGACGATCCCCCGGTTGCGGGCATAGACGACGATGTTGGCGGTACCCAGGTCAATGCCCAGGCGGTCGCCTAGGCCAAACATAGGGCCTTCCTGCTTTGAGCATCGCTCCAGCGGGTGATCTCGGCGCCCAGGCTGCGGAGCTTGCCTTCGATGTTTTCATAGCCGCGGTCCAGGAAGCTGGCGCCGCTGATCTCCGTCTGCCCCTCGGCAACGATGCCCGCCAGCACCAGGGCGGCTCCGGCCCGAATGTCGGTCGCCTCCACCGGGGCGGCATACAGGCGGGGCTGGCCCTTGATGATCGCCGCACTGTCGACAATGCGGATATGGGCGCCCATCCGTGCCAGCTCGTCGGTGTAGTTGTAGCGGGCATCGAAGATCGTCTCTTCGATGATGGTGGTGCCGCGTGCGATCGAGGCCAGCACGCCGTGGTTGGGCTGCAGGTCGGTGGGATAGCCCGGGTAGGGGGCGGTCATGATGTCGACAGGCAGGGGGCGGCCCACAGCCCGCAGCCGCACCCAGTCCGGGCCCGTTGTCACCGCGGCCCCGGCGCGCCGCAGGACGTCGAGCACGATCTCCAGGTGCTGGGGGTTGCAGTCCTCGACCGTGATATCGCCCCCGGCGGCGGCCGCTCCGTACAGGAACGTACCGGCCTCCAGGCGGTCGGGGATGGCGCGCACGCTGCATTCGTGCAGCTTCTCAACGCCCCGGATCATGACCGTGGCGCTGCCGATGCCCTCGATGTCGGCGCCGCAATCCACCAGGAACTCCTGGCACGACACGACCTCGGGCTCGCGCGAAGCGTTCTCGAGGATCGTGGTGCCCTCCGCCAATGCTGACGCGAGCATGATGTTGACGGTGGCTCCCACGCTGCGCACTCGGGGGTCCATGAAGATGCGAGTGCCATGCAGGCGCGGGGCGCGCGCCTTGACGACGCCGTGCTTCTCCACGACCTCAGCCCCGAGGGCTTTGAAGCCGTTGATGTGGAAGTCGACCGGGCGCGAGCCGATCACACAGCCGCCCGGCAACGGAACCTCACACTCGCCGAAGCGTGCCAGGAGGGGCCCGGCCACATAGAACGACGCACGCATCTTGCGGACGAGGTCATAGCGCGCCGTCACCGAGCTGACGGTCCGGGCATCGATCCGCAGCTTGGACGGGCCGATGAACTCACATTTCGCGCCGAGGGCGCGGATCATCTGGATCATCGTGCCGACGTCTTCGATCCCCGGCACGTTGTCGATGACGGTCTCGCCGTCAATCAGGAGTGCCGCGGCCAGCAGGGGAAGGGTCCCGTTCTTCGACCCACTCGCGCGGACACGGCCGGTGAGTGGTCTACCGCCGGTAATGACGATCTCGTCCAACTGTTCTCACTCCCCCTCAGAAGTGGAACTGCTATCGTGTCGCGAGTTGCCGGCCTCCGGGAGCGCCTCCGGCAGCTTGCGGTACTAGGGGTCCGGCCGAGACGGCCACATCCGGCCGGCCCCCGAGGCATAGCGGCCGGTTGAGTGCCCTCGAGAGCCACTCCGGCGTGGCTTCGCGGCCTCCGAACGACTTCTCGGCCGCTCTGCCAGGTGGTTGCGAGAGAAGGTGTCAGCGCCCGTGGTCGGCGGTCTTGAGCCGGTTGACCGCACGGGCGAGAGCAATCTCAGCGCGCGAGGGGTCAATCTCGCGGTCGCCGCGATGGCGGAGCCGCTCGCGGGCCCGCTGCTGTGCTTGCTCCGCTCGCGCCACGTCGATCTCGCTGCTGCGCTCAACTGCGTCAGCTAAGATTACCACACCTTCGGGGGTGACTTCAAGGATTCCCCCCGAACAGGCGTAGACCTTCTCGGGCTGATCGGGCTCGCGCACGAGGAGCAGGCCGATGGTGAGCTGGGCCACGAGGGGGGCATGGCCCGGTCGCACACCAAACGAGCCCTCCGCGCCGGGGGCTCGTAGCGAGTGCACCTGCCCGTCGTACTTCACGCCCTGTTGGGTCACGACCTGGAGACGATAGGTCCTTGCCATCGGCTAGCTCGCCGTGACCTTCCCGGCCGCCGCCACCGCATCCTCGATGGTGGCAACCATGCGGAATGCCTCCTCGGGCAGGGCGTCGTGCTGCCCCTGGAGGATCTCCTCAAACCCGCGCAGGGTGTCCTCGACCGGGACATACTGGCCGGGAATGCCCGTGAACACCTCCGCCACGGACAACTGCTGCGTCAGGAACTGCTGAATCCGCCGTGCCCGAGCCACCGTCAGCTTGTCCTCGTCGGACAGCTCGTCGATGCCGAGGATCGCGATGATGTCGCGCAGGTCCTTGTAGCGCTGGAGAATCTGCTGGACACCGCGCGCGACCCCGTAATGCCGCTCGCCCACGACACGGGGGTCAAGCAGGCGCGAGGTCGAGTCCAGCGGGTCCACCGACGGGTAGATCGCCTGGGCGAACAGCTCGCGCGAGAGCGAGACGTTGGCGTCCAGGTGGCTGAAGGTGGTGGCCGGGGCCGGATCGGTGTAGTCATCCGCCGGGACGTAGATGGCCTGGACCGAGGTGATCGACCCCTTGTGGGTGGAGGTGATGCGCTCCTGCAGCTCGCCCATCTCGGTCGACAGGGTCGGCTGATAGCCGACGGCGGAGGGCATGCGACCCAGCAGGGCCGAAACCTCCGAGCCCGCCTGGGTGAAGCGGAAGATGTTGTCGATAAACAACAGCACGTCCTGCCCCTCTTCGTCGCGGAAGTACTCGGCCATGGTGAGGGCCGACAGTGCGACGCGCAGGCGTGCCCCGGGCGGCTCGTTCATTTGCCCGAACACCAGGATCGACTGCCCCAGGACCCCGGCTTCCTGCATGTCGAGCCAGGTGCCGTTCCCCTCGCGCGTGCGCTCACCCACGCCCCCGAAGACGGAGACGCCCGCGTGCTTGGTGGCGACGTTGTGAATGAGCTCCATGATGAGCACGGTCTTCCCCACGCCGGCGCCGCCGAACAGGCCGATCTTGCCACCACGCGGGAACGGGCACAGGAGATCGATGACCTTGATGCCGGTCTCGAACTGCTCCTCGGCCACGCTCTGATCCTCGAACGAGGGGGGTTCGCGGTGGATCGGCCAGCGCTGCTCGGCCGCGACCGGGCCCAGGTCGTCAATGGGGTTGCCCAGCAGGTCGAACAGCCGCCCCAGGGTCGCCTTGCCGACCGGCACCGAGATCTCGTCGCCCGTGTCCTCGACTGCCATTCCCCGCACGAGGCCGTCGGTGGAGTCCATGGCGACGCACCGCACGACATCATCGCCCAGATGCTGGGCGACCTCGAGCGTCAGCCCGATCTCGCGGGCCGCATCCTTGATCTCGAGCGCGCGCAACAGCGGGGGGAGCGAATCGGCGGGAAACCGGACGTCGACGACCGGGCCTCGCACTGAAGTGACCTTACCGTGTGCCATCTTCGCCATCCTAAGCGGCCTGATATCGATCGGGGTCGGGGGGCGCGCCACAGGCGGGGGCCCCGTCGGGTCGTTAGCCCGTCAGCGCATTCGCGCCGGCGACGACCTCCAGAATCTCGTTGGTGATCTGCGACTGCCGGGCGCGGTTCAGATCGCGCGTCAGCGTCGTAATCAGCTCCTGGGCATTGTCAGTGGCCGCGCTCATCGCCGCCATGCGCGCGCCCTCCTCGGCCGCCGCGGACTGCAACAACATCTCATACACCAGCGAGTCAATGGCCCGGGGCAAGAGCGACTCCAGCAGTTGCTCGGCCGGCGGCTCGAAGATGAACGACGAAGCGCCCTGACCGTTGTCCTGGGCCGCCGGCGGCTGGATCGGGAGCAGTTGACGCACGGTGGGCACGTGCCGGATCGCCGAGTAGAACCGCGTGAACACCACGTGCACCTCGCCGACACGGTCGCTCAGGAAGTCCTCGCACAGCAGGCGCCCAATCTCGCGGGCCAGCAACAGGCGGATCCCGTCATCCGGGGTGGCGAACTCCTCCGCGAGCGGGAGCCCCTGGCGCGCGAAGAACAGGCGCGCCTTCGGCCCGACCGTCACCAATCGCACCGGGCGCGGCGCCAGGCTCTCCACAAACTCGTGGGCGTGGCGCAGGAGGGCGACATTGTAGCTGCCGCACAGACCACGATTGCCACCGATCACGAGCACGCCCACACCCTCCGCTGCACGCGGCTGCAGCAGCGGGTGCGTCAACTCCTCCGCCCGTCCGGCGACATGGCTGATCACCTGGTTGAGCAGGTCCCAGTACGTGCGCCCATCCTCGACCAGGCCCTGGACGCGCCGCAGCTTCGCCGCGGCGACCATCTTCATCGCCCGGGTGATCTTCCAGATGTTATGGACGGTGCGGATCTTCCGTCGGATTGCCCTCAGGTTCTGTGGCATGAAGGCCTCAAGTTCCGTGAGTCTGTCGGGCGGGGGCTGATCCCCCGCCGTCTTGCCGTTCGCCGTCCCGACCTCACCCCCCAACCCCGCGGACGCCACAGGCGCTTCGCGCCTGCGTCCGCCAAGCCTCTCCGTTCCGGCGAGGGGGTGTCAGCAGGTGTGTGCCGGGTCGCGTGGCGCGCCAGCCGTTCGCCGTCCGTGGCTGCCGTTGCCGTGGTGGGACCCGCCCTACAGAACGGCCACGGCGAACGGCTGCGGGCGGGACGCCCGCGCTCCCAGGAACGGCTCGCACCAGGGGAATGCCGACAGGCCAATGCCCCCCGCCGTTTCCTACGCTCCTACGTTCCTACGTTCCTACGTTCCCGCCGTCTCCGTCGCCGTTACCCCCGCAGGGCGGCCTTGGCCTCGTCGACGGCCGTCGCCAGCAGCTTGGCCATGTCATCCGAGAGCGCGTTCGTCTGCCGCATCGTCTCGATGATCTGCGGGTACTTCTCGTGCACATGCTTGATGATCGCCGGCTCATAGCGGCGGATGTCCTCGACCGGCACGTCCTGGTAGTGGCCGCGCGTGCCGGCGAAGATCGCGATCGTCTGGTCCTCGGTCGCCATCGGTGAATACTGGTTCTGCTTGAGGATCTCCACCATGCGGTCGCCGCGCAGGAGGATCTCGCGGGTGTCCTGGTCGAGGTCGGAGGCGAACTGGGCGAACGCCTCGTACTCGCGATAGGAGGCGAGGTCGAGCTTGAGGCGGCCGGCCACGCTCTTCATCATCTTCGTCTGGGCCGCCGAGCCGACGCGCGATACCGAGCGGCCGACGTCGATGGCCGGGCGCACGCCCTGGTGGAACAGGTCCGGCTCGAGGTAGATCTGCCCATCGGTGATCGAGATCACGTTCGTCGGGATGTACGCGGAGAAGTCACCCTCCTGCGTCTCGACGATCGGCAGGGCCGTGAGCGACCCACCACCGAGCTTGTCATTGAGCTTGCACGCCCGCTCGAGGAGCCGGGAGTGGAGGTTGAAGATATCCCCGGGGAACGCCTCGCGCCCCGGGGGGCGGCGCAGCAGCAGTGACACCTGGCGATAGGCGTTCGCGTGCTTGGAGAGGTCATCGTAGACGATGAGAGCATGTCCGCCGTTGTCGCGCACCTCTTCGCCGATGGCACAGCCCGAATAGGGGGCAATGTACTGCACCGCGGCGGGGTCGCTGGCGCCGGCGGCGACGATGCAGGTATAGGCGAGCGCGCCGTTCTCCTCGAGGACCGCGGCGACGCGGCGCACCGTCGACATCTTCTGCCCGATCGCGACGTAGATGCACTTCACGCCGGTGTCGCGCTGGTTGATGATGGTGTCAATGGCGATGGCGCTCTTGCCGATCTGGCGGTCGCCGATGATCAGCTCACGCTGGCCGCGCCCGATGGGGGTCATCGAGTCGATGGCCTTGAGCCCGGTATGCAGCGGCTCCGAGACCGGCTGGCGGTCGACGACGCCGGGGGCCTTCACCTCGATGCGATGGGTCAGATCGGACACGATGGGCCCGTGGTCGTCAAGCGGCTCGCCCAGTGGGGTGACGACGCGGCCGAACAGGGCGTCGCCGACCTTGGTCTCGGCGATGCGCCCGGTGGTGCGCACGGTGGCACCCTCCTCGATCCCGGTGTCCGGGCCGAGCAGGATGCAGCCGACGTTGTCCTCCTCCAGGTTGAGCGCGATGCCCTGCACGCCGCCGGGGAACTCCACCAGCTCGGAGGACATCACGTCGTCCAGCCCGTAGACACGCGCGATGCCGTCGCCGACCTGCAGCACCACGCCGACGCCCTCCATGGAGAGCTTGGTCTCATAGCGCTGGATCTCGTCCCGCAGTACCGCCGAAATCTCTTCTGCACGCAGAGGCAACTTGCCTCACCTCATTGATGATGCGTCGTTACGCGTGGGCCGCGCGCAGGTGCTCGGCCAGACGGTCGGATTGGCCGCCCAGGGAGCCGTCGATGACGCGGCCGGCCACGCGGACGCGGGCGCCCCCGATCACCGCGGGGTCGAGGTGGAACTCGGTGACGACCGGCATCCCCAGGAGCCGCGCGAGAGCCGCGGCAAGCCGCTGCTGCTGCTCCGCCGCCGGCTCGGAGGCGACCGCGACATACGCCCGGACGACCCCGGCGGCCTCATCCTCGAGCTCGGTGAAGCAGTCGCGGGCCCCGAGCAGCACCTCGACGCGCTCCTTCTCGAGCAGCACCTGGATCAGGCCGGCGACGAGGGCGCACGTCTCCGGTCCCGCCAGCCGAGTGAGCAGCTCGCCCTTCTCGGCGACGCTGACCTCCGGGTGCCGCAGCACCTGGAGCAGGCGCGGGTCCGCGGTTACGGCCGCCTGCAGTCGTCCCAACTGTGTGCGCACGGGCTCCACCTCGCCGGCCGTGACGGCCAGTTGATGGATCGCGGCGACATAGCGGCGGGTCAAACTGCGGTCATTCATTGTGAGCCCTGCTGCTCAGCCGCCATCTTCTCGATGTCGGCGATGAACTGGTCGAGCAGTGCGCGATGGCGCTCCTCGTCGAGCGCGTCGCGCAGCAGCCGGCGGCACATGCTGGTGGCGGCAGCGGTGAGCTCATCGCTCAGGCGGCCGGCCGCCTCCTGTTCGTCGCGCGCCGTCGCGGCATGGGCGGAGCGCTCGATCTCGCGGGCCGCACCGCGCGCGGACTTCTTGATCGTGTCGGCCTCGCGCGCGGCCGCCTCTTTGGCGGCTTCGCCGGCCTCGTGAACCGCGCGCATGATCTCCGCGCGCCGGCTCTCGATCTCGGCGCGCTCAGCCGCCGCTTTGGCCCGATCAGCCTCCGCGGCAGCGATCTCGTCGGCGATCCGCTGCTTGCGCTGCTCGAGGAACGAGCCGACCGGACCGAACAAGAAGCGCTTCATCAGCCACAGCAGAATGCCGAAACTGACGATGTTCACCAGGAGTGCTCCCGGCTCAATTCCGAGGTCTTTCAGGAGGGATCCCATGGTAGTGGTTACCAGCAGCCTTTGCGTTTGTGCGCGCTATCCGGTGCGGCGCTGTCAGGACGAGGGCGCCCGCACGGGGCCAACCGGCGCCCCGCGCGGACAGCGCCACAGGAGCGGCGCGGCCGCTAGTGTCCGCCGGCCGCCTTGACAACTTCCATGACCTCCGGCAGCTTGCCGTAGAGCATGAAGAAGATCAGCAGGGCATAGATGACCAGCGACTCGATCAGGGCGAGCGACAGGATGAGCGAGGACCGGATGTCGCCGGCAGCGTCCGGCTGGCGGGCAATGCCCTCCATCGCCGCCGCCGCCGCCTTCCCCTGCGCCAGCGCGGCGCTCAAGACGGCAATCGGCAGTCCGAATCCCAACGCAATCGCGAATGCAGCTCCGTAGAGCATGTGCGGCCTCCCTTGGGCTAGTGTCGAGCCTTCGGAACCTCTGTCCGAAGGCCAGAGACCCGGCCGACAAGGCCACTTCCGGCCGGGTCTCCAGTGGCGAGATGGCTGGAAGTGGCTTCTGCGGGCCTCTGAGCGTGGCGTCGCGGCCTCAGTACGGCTCTGCGGCCGCTCCTCCAGTACTGTGTCAGACCGTCGTGTGTGCCAGCGGCGCGGACTCGTCGGCGCCGCGGTCCCCGTGCTCGGCAGGCCCGACATGCTCGGTATGCGCGTGCTCAACCGCCCCGGTGATGTACGCCGCCGACAGCATCATGAACACCAGCGCCTGCACGAAGCTCACGAAGATGTGGAACAAGACCATCGGAAAATGGAGCGGGATCGGCACGTGCAGGGTCGCGAAGATGCCTGTCGACATCACCAGCAACTGCACGATCACCGTGTCCTCACCAAAGATGTTGCCGAACAGACGGATGGCGAGCGACAGCGGTCGCGCCAACTCCCCGATGATATGGATGGGGATGTTGATGATGAACAGCCACCACGGCTCGCCCACGAAGTGCATCACATAGCGCCACCCCTGCGCCTGGAAGCCGCAGGCCTGCACGTACCCGAACACGATCAGCGCCAGGGCTCCGGTCATCGTGAGCGACGCGGTGGGGGAGATGAACCCGGGGACGACGCCAAGCAGGTTCAGGGTCAGGATGTAGATGAACAGCGTCCCCAGGAACGGCGCGAAGCGCGCTCCGCCGGGGCCAATGGTGGTCTCGCAGAAGCCGGTGAACGTCTCGTAGACCCACTCCCACCACACCTGCCAGCCGCTGGTCGGGAGCATCTGCATCCGTCGGGTGCCCAGGCGCACAAGCACGAGCAGGACCGCGATCACGATCCATGCGCTGAGCACGTTGATATTGATATAGTGCCGGGCTGCCGCTGGAACCAGATGCTCCAGCGCGAGTACCCAGGTTCCCGGATTCTCTTCCATACCGTGTCCTACTACCAGCGTTCAGTGCCTACCGGCGTAGCGCCGTTGTCGTATGCCCCACGGGCGTGGGGCGCACTGCGAGCGCCATCGGAGCGGCGTGAGCATCAAGCGTCTGTGGGCCTACTGGCGTAGCGCCATTGTCGTATGCCCCACGGGCGTGGGGCGCACTGCGAGCGCCATCGGAGCGGCGTGAGCATCAAGCGTCTGTGGGCCTACTGGCGTAGCGCCATTGTCGTATGCCCCACGGGCGTGGGGCGCACTGCGAGCGCCATCGGAGCGGCGTG
>CAZIWQ010000146.1:0-10028 GCA_964542355.1 uncultured Armatimonadia bacterium | reverse complement strand
TGTTAGTCGAGCCGGAGGACCGACAGGAAGGCCTCCTGTGGGACCTCCACAACCCCGACCTGCTTCATGCGTTTCTTGCCGGCCTTCTGCTTCTCGAGCAGTTTGCGCTTGCGCGTGATGTCGCCGCCATAGCACTTCTCCAGCACGTCCTTGCGCAGAGCCGAGTTGCGGGTGGAGGCAATGATCCGGCCGCCGATGGCGGCCTGCATCCGCACCTCGAACAGTTGGCGCGGGATTGTCTCCTTCAGCTTGCGGCAGATGGCGCGTCCCCGCAGGTCGGCGAACTGCTGGTGGGTGATGATGGCGAGGGCATCCACGGGGTCACCGTTGATCAGGATGTCAACCTTCACCAGGTCGCCCTCCTGGTAGCCCGCCAGCTCGTAGTCGAGGGTGGCGTAGCCCCGGCTGATGGACTTGAGGCCATCGAAGTAGTCCACGATGATCTCGGCCAGCGGCAGCTTGTAGTGCAGGGCCATGCGGTCACCGTAGAGGTAGTCCATCTTCTCGAAGATGCCGCGCCGCTCCTCGGACAGCGTCATGCACGGCCCCACGAACTTCTGCGGGCACATGATGGTGGCCTCGACGATGGGCTCCTCGAACACCTCGATCTCGCCGGCCAGGGGGATCTGGGCCGGATTCTCCACCTCCAGCAGATCGCCGGCCGTGGTCAAGATGCGGTAGACGACACTCGGGGCCGTGGCGACGAGGTCGAGGTCATACTCGCGCTCGAGCCGCTCCTGCACGATCTCCATGTGCAGCAGGCCGAGGAAGCCGCAGCGGAAGCCGAAGCCGAGCGCCGCGGAGGTCTCCGGCTCGTACTTGAGCGACGCATCGTTGAGCGAGAGCTTGTCGAGGGCGTCCTGCAGAGCCTTGTAGTCGGCATTGTCACTCGGGTACAGGCCGCAGAACACCATCGGCTTGGCCGGGCGATAGCCGGGGAACGGCTCCGCGGCCGGCCGCTTGGCGCTGGTGATGGTATCGCCGACCCGCGCGTCCTTCACGCCCTTGACACCGGCCATCACGTAGCCGACGTCGCCCGCGGTGAGCCGCGCGATGGTCACCATCTTCGGCATGAAGACGCCGACGTCGGTGACATCGAACTCCTTGCCCGTCGCCATCATGCAGACGCGGTCGCCGCGCTCGATCGTCCCATTCTCGACCCGCACGTAGGCGACGACGCCGCGGTGCTGGTCGAACTCGGAGTCGAAGATCAGGGCGCGCAGGGGTTCCTCATCCGAGCCGCGCGGCGGTGGGACACGCGCGACGATGGCCTCCAGAAGCTGCTCCACGCCGTCACCGGTCTTGCCGGAGGTGAAGATCACGTCCTCGGCCGGGTAGCCGAAGATGGTCTCAATCTCCTCGGCGGCGGACTCGCGGTCGAACAGCGGCAGGTCGATCTTGTTGACCACCGGGATGATCTCGAGCCCCTCGGAGGTCGCCAGGTAGGCGTTGGAGACGGTCTGGGCCTCGACGCCCTGGCTGACATCCACCAGCAGCACCGCGCCCTCGCACGCGTGCAGGGCGCGCGAGACCTCGTACTGGAAGTCGACGTGTCCGGGGGTGTCGATCAGGTTAAGCAGATAGGTCTCGCCATCCTCGGCCCGATACTGCATGCGCACCGAGCTGGCCTTGATCGTGATGCCGCGCTCACGCTCGAGGTCCATGCTATCGAGGACCTGATCCATCATGTCGCGCTCACTGATAGCGCCCGTGCGCTCGAGCAGGCGATCGGCGAGGGTGCTTTTCCCGTGGTCGATATGGGCGATGATGCAGAAGTTGCGGATCTTGTCTTTCGCGGTCATCAGAGAGTCGGATCGTCTCCAGCCCTGCCGCCAGTTACGGAGGGATAGCACAAAGGCGTCCGGGCGGCCCGCGCCCCGGACGCCGTTTCAGGCCGAGAACTCCGCGCCGCTGCGGAGCGGAGGAAGTTGGCACGCTCTATTGTAGCGCATAACCGGCCGCGGGTACAGCCCCGGCGCAGCCCTGGCGGGCAGCCCAAACGCGGCCTACTTCAGCAGCTCGCAGAACTGCGCCACCGTCAGGCCGGCGTCGCGGACGACGGCCCGCAACGTGCCGGCCTTGATGTCACGGCTCCCGTGTACCGGCACGGAGACGCGGCGCCCTCACGCGGTACACTGTGGCGTCGAGGGCTTCCCCCAGTCCGAGGGGGAACTCGCTCACGTCCTCGGGGACTGGCTCGCCGTGACTCTGGAGGGACCGGACAAAGCCGCGGATGGCCTCGCGCGCCATGTCCAGGCTCTCCGGCACGGTCTCGCCCTGCGTGTGACACCCGCGCAACGCAGGGACGGACACCGAGAAGCCCCCGAGTTCCTCGCGGAAGAGCACGACTGTGTAGGTCCGATCCATCCGCGGTGCCTCCTCCATCGAGTTCCGCCCGCCAACCGGAGCCCGGGCCGAACGGGCCGGGGCTCCGGCCTCACGATACCTCCTGCAGCACATCCGCGAGCGCATCGATGCTCCGGTCGGCCTGCTCCAGCGTGATGACCAACGGGGGCGCGACACGGAGCACGTTACCGTAGATCCCGACGCGGCCGCACACGACGCCCTTGCGGCACAGCCGGCCGATGATGTCCAGCGTCAGCTCCGGCGCCGGCTGCTTCGTCTGCGGGTCGCCGATGAACTCGAGGCCGATGACAAGCCCCTTCCCGCGGGCATCGCCCAGGAGCGGATACTTGCCCGCCAGCTCGCGGAACCGGGCCAGCATGTGGGCCCCGATCTGCGCCGAGTTGGCGACAAGACCCTCCTGCTCCATGATATCAAGCACGGCGTGGCCGGCGGCACACGAGACCGGGTTCCCCCCCGTGGTGGAGCTCATGTCACCGGGTGGCAGCGTGTTCATGATGCGGGCCTCGGCCATCAGCGCGGCGGTGGGGATGCCGCTGCCGATCCCCTTCCCCAGGCACAGGAGCTCGGGGCTGAGGCCCTCGTGCTCGATGCAAAACAGCTTCCCCGTGCGGCCGAACGAGGCTTGCACCTCATCGACGATGAACAGCACGCCGCGGTCACGGCACCATTGCTGGACTCGGGTCAGCCAGCCGTCCGGGGGGAAGATGAAGCCGGCGCCGCCCTGGTAGGGCTCCAGGATGACGGCCGCCAGGTCACCGGTCGAGGCAGTGTCGACGATGCGGTCCATCCAGCTCTGGCAGTGGCAGTCGCAGGTCTCGGGCACGAGCCCGAACGGACAGCGATAGCAGTAGGCATAGGGGCTATAGAGGCAGCCGGGCATCAGCGGCCCCCACTGCTGCTTCGTGCCCCGCTTGCCCGCCATGCTCATCGCCCCCCACGTCCGGCCGTGGAACCCGCCCCAGAACGAGAGCATCTCGTGCTTGCCGGTGAAGCGTTTGGCCACGCGCATCGCGGCCTCTGTCGCCTCGCTGCCGGTCGTGAGCATGAAGCAGGTATCCAGGTTGCGGGCACACGCGGGCATGGCCTCCACCAGCCGCTGCGCCAGCGTGACACGCTCGGGGGTCGGGAAGTCATACGGGTTCATCAGCTTCGCGACCGCCTGCTGGATCCGCTTCACGTGGTGGGGGTGACAGTGGCCGACATTGGTGACCAGCACCCCGGAAGTCCAGTCGATGTACTCGTTGCCATCGACGTCGCGGACGACACAGCCGCTGGCGCTCTCCCACACGATGGGCGCCTGCTGGCTGGTACACCCGGGCTCGTAGCGGTGTGAGAGCGCGATGTACTCGGCGGAGCGCGGTCCGGGGAGTGTGTAGTCTTCCATGGTAACCTCCATAGATGGGGAATGCGCGGTGCCGGCGGCGAGTCGACGCCGCTGTCTTGGCGCCCGCCTGCCAGGGGCCGCGCGAGCTGCGCCTCCCAGGCGACGTCATCCTGAGGAGCGCATGCGGCTTCGCCGAAGCCGCAGCGACGAAGGATCTCGTCTCGGCCAGAAGCGCCCTCTCACGAAGCAGATCCTTCGCCACAAGACCGCGCAGCGGTCTGGGCTCAGGATGACAGCCACACGGAGCGGCACGCACTTCAGCGGCGGCTAGGTCTGCGGATGCGGGCCGGCGGGACCCGGGGTGCAAGCGGCGATCAGCTCCAGGGCCTCCGCCACCAGGGCCTCCCCCGCCGTCTCGTGGTAGGGCAGCGGCCGGGCCTCCGGGCCCGGCTGCCGGTAGCGGTGGTTCGTGTAGGTCTCGTAACCACCGCGCCGCCGATCCTCCGCAGCTCCCACATACCCCTCGGACCCGTTGCCGTGGCCCATCAGCAGCGTCTCGTGCAGCGGGCTGCGGGCGGCGAGACTGAGCCCGAGCTCGGTGAACGGCTCGCCCGAGTGAAACACCAGCCCGAGGTCATCCACGACCAGTGCCGCGAGCTCACTGGGCCACGCCGCGGGGAAGTTACGGCCGGCCTGCACCTCATCGCGCATCCACAGCGCCCAGTCGAGGAGCGGCTTCACGTGCCCCCGCTTCTTCGCCACCGGCCAGCCCTCCCCACAGTTGATCCCGATGACCCATGTCAGGTCCGGCGTCTCGTCGAGGGCCGCCATGAAGGCGCCAAGCTCGGCGATCTCCTCATCGAGGGTCGCAAGCGAGGGCGGTGCGTCCAGGGGGAGCACGATGGCGCGGCTGCCCATCCCCATGCGCGCGGGGGGACGCGTCTCGATGGCCTCGAACACCGGGGCGGCCAGGTCGGCCAGGCTCACGCCCAGGCGGCACGCGTCGGCCTCCGTGCCGAACATCGGCACGCAGTTGACATCGCCCGAGGCGCCATAGCCGAACAGCACGGGAGCCCCGCCCGCGGCCGACTCGCTGAGCCGCTCCGTCAGGTAGCCGGGATACTCGCCGGAGGCCGGTGCGTCGAAGATGACGCAGGCCGGATGGGCCGCGAAGCGCACCCAGCCGGCAAGCGGGGTCCCGCTCAGATCATCCACCCGGACGACATTGAGGCGCGGGTCCACCGGGCGGCCGGAGGCCAGGCCCTCGCGCCAGTCGCGGGTGAACTTCACCCGACCATCGGGCAGCGGCACGCGGGTGTTGAAGGAAGCCCCGACGGCATCGGCGAGGCCATGCCCGATGCGCGCCGGCTGACGCGCGGCCCATGCCTCCGCCGCGACCTCGCCGACGGCCCTCTGCACGAGCTCGAAGTAGGGATGCGGACGTTCGAGCGGCTCGAAGTGAGGCGCGGAATGGCTGTGCGAGGCGGAGACGATGATCGCCGCGCGGCTGAGCCCGGTGGCCGCGGCCGCGGCACAGCGGAGCGCCGCCGCGTGCGCGCGGCCCATCCCGCACGAGTCGAGCGCGATGAGCAGGCACTGCGTCGGGCCATGGCTCAGCGCGAGTGCCTTCGCACACAGCGGACTGCCAGGCTCGTCGAAGCGCACCGTCATGGCATAGTGGAGCGTGTTGTCCACCATGGCGGGAGAGGGCATGATGCTGCGTGTCGCCCCACCGGCACGGAACTCGTCGTCCACGAGAAGGCCTCCTGCGGGGATGCTCGACGCTGCGGCCGCCAGGGGTCCGGCCGAGAAGGCCACATCCGGCCGGCCCGCGAGGTGTAGCGGCCGGCTGAGTGCCCTCCAGAGCCATCCTGGCGTGGCTTCGCGGCCTCAGAACGGGCGTTTGGCCGCGTTTCTAGGGCGCGAACACGAAGTCCGGTCGCATCGTCACGGCGGCCGGCAGCGCCTTGTCCAGCGTCACCTGGACGTTGCGGAAGCCCTTCCCGGCCACCGGTGCGAGCCTCAGCGCCCACAACCGGCCGGTCTTTCCCGCCGTCGGGACCGTCAGCTTCAGGCTCCGGACGTAGGGGTCGGTCTCCTGCTCCGCCACTGTCTGTCCATCAGGCCCGAGTACGCTCAGCTTCACCTGTGTCGTGCCCCACAGGCACTGCACAGCAACGGTGAACTCCTGCACGCCCGCGGGGACCCACTGGTAGAGCGTCCCGCCGGGTCCGCTCACCTCGAAGCGATCCCCCGTCCACAGCGCATAGGGGACCGTGGAGCTGACCACCGTACAGCGCCCGTAGTAGCCGGCCGTCAACACCACCGTATGGAGCCCTGCCGCTTGCGCCTTGAAGGTCAGAGCGAACGGCTCTCCGGGCGGCATCGTCCCACTCCCCAGCACCTGCTTCCGGGGGTCGAGCACCGAATAGGACACGCCCCAGATGTCGCCCGCCTTGTTCTGGTTGACCTCGAGCTTGAGGGTCGGCTCCTCGCCCGGCTGCAGGGCCATCAGCAGGTGCTGCCCGACCGTCAGTGGCAGGGGCGGTACGGGCAGCGCCGCACCGTGCGCGGCCGTGCTGTGATCGCTGAGCGTCGGTGCGCGGTAGCGCCCGACATCGAACCCCGTGTTGCGGTAGCGCACCGGCTCCGTCACGAGCTCCAGCGGGGTCAGGTAGTCGCGCTCGGCCCCCAGCTTGTCGAGCTCACCGTTCGCCAGCTTGATGGCCTGCAAGTAGTCCTCGGGTGAGCCCGCACACAGGTAGTAGTCTCCGCTCTGCTCCTCCGGCCTGATGCACAGGGTGTGCACGGTGAACAGCCAGTACCCGTTGGTCTTGCGTGCGATGTCGAACATGTTCTTCGCGAGGTTCGCCGCGGAGTACATCCGCAACAGCATTCCCCCGCTGTAGTAGCAGTGCACGCCCTGCTGCTCGTACTGTTGTCGCCAGTCGTCCGGGATCTTCGCGGGGCCGCCGCCGCCATACGTGCTCGTCGCCCACAGGATCATCGGGTGCTCGCGCGTCCCCAGGCCCTGCGCCACACCGACCAGGTGCCAGTTGTGCGGCACCGGGTAGAACCCGAGGAAGAAGTCGGGATGCACCGTCTCCACCGCCACCCGCATCCTGGCCGCCAGCGTCCGCACCTGCTGCTGCAGGTGCGGCTGGTACTCCTCCGCGAGCTTGTGGTCTTTGAGCCACTTCACGCGGTCCTTGAGCGGCACCGCCGCGCAGACATCCGGCTGCCCCTTCGCCTGCAGGAACCCGCCGAAGCAGCCGTCACAGTAGCACGCGTCAGTGTAGTAGATCTGACCACCCTTGTTCGAGTTGGCGTACATCTCCCAGTCGATGAGGATGCCCGAGATCTCCTCGTCCTCGCGCTTGCCCTCTGCGGCCAGTTGCACGGCCCGGGCCGTGAGCACCTCCGACCAGTAGCGCTCGTCGAGCGGGCACGGCAGGATGCTCTCATAGCCGTTCCCGAACACGCAGCGTCGCATGCCCGCCTTCTGGCCGTCAACCGAGGCCCCCACCACACCGAACAGGCGCATGCCGGCCCGTTTGGCCGCCTTCGCCCACAGGGTGAAGGTCTCGGCGTTGCCGGCATGGGTGATGAGGGTGTTCATCCCGACCTGCTTGAAGAACGCCAGCCGGTCCGCCCCGTCGCCGTAGTAGATCCAGCCCGCGCGGATCTTCTCGCGCGCGATCCAGTCCTCCGCCGGCGCCGCCATGGCGCCGCCGGCCAGCATCAGGGCAAGTCCGAACCAGATTGCGTGGAGCATCGTCACGCACATCCTTGCCGTCGTGATCGCCTGTCATTCGGGCCCGTTGGTGGCCAATCTGCGCGGGCCGGAAACTGCGACCGCAGACGACGCGGTCTTGTGTCCGGCCCCTCCACAGGCCCCGCGGCGCGGCTATCCCCGCGCGCATGGGCTGCCGCTACTTCCCATGGCTCCGGCGATAGAACTCCCGCTGTAGCGCGGGCAGGGCTTCGTCGGCCTTCACGGCGCGGACCAGGGCAACGGCATCCGCGACGTTGTAGCGCACATAGCGCTCCCCGCGCTCGACACTGGCATGGTGCCCATTGCCGACATAGCACTCCGGACAGGTGGCAAACCAGTTGACCCCGGTGAACGCCCGCTTCTCGATGCCCCCGGCGCGGTCCAGCGTCGGCACCGCCTCGTCGGGCACATAGTCGGTGTTCACCGACGCCTCCCCTTGCAGGTACATGGTGATACTGGCTTCCCACTCACAGGCGTGGCCGTGTGGGCGCCCCTCGAAGTCGGCATTGATGGCCTCCGCCAGCTCCGGGTTACTCGATACCCACCAGTTGTGGTAGTACACAAGATACTCGCGCGGCTGGTTCATGTGGGTGAAGCCCATGAACTGCAGCAGGGGGCCGTTGCCGCCGTGACCGTTGAACACGATGATCTTGTCAAAGCCGTTGCGCGCAATCTCCTCGTAGACGTTGCGCAGAAGCTGTACCAGCAGCTCGGGCTTGAGGGCGACGGTACCGGCGCAGGCCATCGACTCACACACCTGGCCGAAGTAGAGGCCCGGGAAGACGACGGCGGGCTCCTGCTCCGCCGCCAAACACGCGATCTTGTGGGCGTTGAGGTAGTCGGTTCCCAGGGGCATGTAGTCGCCGTGGCGCTCCAGCGACCCCAGCGGCAGAAGGCAGACGCCACCGGTATCCTGCACTGCCTGCTCGAAGTCCCTGCCGTTCAGTAGCTCCCACTGCATGGTTGATCTCCGTTCCGGATCGTTATCGGCGTCGCGATGCTCGTTGGCGCCCGGCGCAGGTCAGCCATTGACCTGTACCGTGACCTCCGGACCGGCCGGGTCGAAGGCGATCAGGGCCCCGGCGTCGGTGGGGAGGTAGCTGCCGCTCGCGAAGTCGGCCTTGTTGGCCACCCGGCGCAGGGCGGTGCCCGCCACCGTGACCCCGTGCACCTCGACGCCCCCCTGGATGGCGAGTGTCAGCTCGGGTGTGAGCCGCGGCAGGCGCAGGGCGATCGTCTGCCCTGCTACCTCCACTTCGGCCAGCTCGCGGGCGCAGGCGTAGTCAGTGATCTCGCTGCACTTGCGCCAGCGGGTGCGCTCACCGCGCGGGTCAAGCGCGGCGAGGCGACTCAGGAGTGTGCGCAGCACCTTGAACCCTCGCCGGTCCTCGTTGTGCAGGCCGTAGAAGCCCTGCCAGTGGCTGCAGAAGACTACCGGCTCCCGCGCGGCCACGAGCTCGGCCACTCGCCCCCCCTGCAGGTCGGCCGTCAGGTAGTAGTCGGCATCCGCCGTCCCGTAGCCTGTCCACGACCCGGTGTTGTCGCCCGTCGAGGCGATGATCTCCCCCGTCGCGGTCCCCTGGCGCCGGTCGGCATACCACACCGGAGTGCCCACCTGCGGCTCGCCCGCCATCACGCGCTGGAAGAAGTACGGGGTCGGATCACCGGTCACCGCGCGCACTGCCTCCCCGGTGGCGCGGGCGTACATGTCCAGGGACTTGCCCCCGAAACCGCCCGGCGAGGTGACCCCGCGGGGGCTCAGCCCCACGTTGACGAGGATGCGGCAGGCCGCGGCGATGTACTCGGTCACCAGGTCGTAGTCGGCGGGGAGTGTGGCCCAGTCGTACTGCTCCCAGAGCTGGGGCTCGACCGGCCGGCACGTCGCCGCGTCCACGACCACCGAGTGGGTCATCATCTCGGGGGTGATGTCGAAGGCCGGCACGATCAACTCGCGACACATCGCCAGCCAGCTCTCCTGCTGGCCGCGACTGAACAGGGGAAGCCCCTCGTCGATGCGGCCGAGCGCGGCGGGGCATGGGATCACGCTGAACTTGCCCCGCACCCCGTGCTCGCGGCACAGCTCGGCCCACTCGCGAGTGAAGGCCTCCGGGTGGACCACCGGCACGTCCTCCCAGCGGCGCTGCTGACCGTCCACCGGGTTGCGGTCGCGCATCCAGAAGTAGTTCGCGTTCACCAGCACGGTCGAGTCATCGATGATCAGTGACAGCGGCACCCGGTCGAGCGCATGCCGCACGATCTCTGCCTGCATGGGTAGTCAGTGCCTCCTGGCGATCTGTCTTCGTGAACGGTCTGGTGGTTCAACCGCGGTTCGGCGCGCCGGCGGCCCGGCGTCGTTCGGAGCGGCCGGACACGGGACCGCGTCGTGTGTGGTCGCCGCGTAGGTCGAGCGTCTCGCTCGACAACGGCCCGCCGACCGGGACGACGGCGCTGTTTTTCGCGTCGTCCGGCGGTCCTGTCATCCTGAGCCAGGACCGCGCAGCGGTCCGCCGGCGAAGGATCAGCATCAGCCGGAGGCGCTTGTATGCGGAATGTGATCCTTCG
>CAZIWQ010000145.1:0-10033 GCA_964542355.1 uncultured Armatimonadia bacterium | reverse complement strand
ACCTGCCAGACAAGCTGGCAGGGGTCCACGGCACTTCGGCCCGAGCCTGGTAGCCGACTCAATCTCCTTCACCTGCCAGACAAGCTGCCAGGGGTCCGACGAGCCGGTCACCCCATCGCCAAGGTGAACCCCGCTTATCTCAGCGCCTATGGGCAGACGCCGGGGGCTGGGAGGCGGCTCCGCCGCCATTCGTCCTGCGGACGACAAGAGGCGACACCCAACGCTGACGAGACGTGGCTGGCGCTCCGGCGACCCGGCGCCTGTCGCCTCCTGCAACAGGCATCGGCCCAGGCACTGTGTGCTTCCCTGACGGCACCGCTTGCTTACGCGCGCGGTTCGGCTGGGGGCTTCGCGTTCGGTTGAGCGCGAGCGACAGGCTCACGCCTCTGTGGAACGAGAGAGACCCCTGCGAGCTTGTCCCGCAGGTGAACCAGACTGGGCGAGCTAGCTGGGCCGAGCCTACAAAGGCGACCCCTGCCCGCTTGGCGGGCAGGTGAAGGAGACTGCGTCAGCTACTGGCGGAGCGCCGGAGTCGTGTGCCCGGGGGGCCGGACTCGCGCGGTTGGAATCATGACTGCTTCGTAGAGTCGGCCCTCCAGTGAGCACCTTCATTGGCACATCCGCGCCACTCGCGACAGTCCTGGTCTCGGAACCTGCCTTACCTGCCGGGGAAGCCCCCCTCACCTGGGCGCCCCGCCCGTGCCCACGAATGCCCGCAGCTTCTGCCGGACCTCTCCCGGCAGCTTGACCCGCTCTGCGTCGGCCGCGTTGAGCAGAGCCGTGGCCAGCGCCTGGTCCCCCGGCGAACCGCCGTCTCCGGGAAGGGCTCGGCACGCCACCGACCGCGCCACGTACTCACTCCCGGCGCACAACTCAACGAGTCCGGGCACGAGGTCCTCATAACGCGCTGCCGCCGACCACTTGCTCAGCACTCCCTTGCCGCCCTCG
This sequence comes from uncultured Armatimonadia bacterium, assembly GCA_964542355.1. Classification (GTDB taxonomy): domain Bacteria; phylum Armatimonadota; class Zipacnadia; order Zipacnadales; family JABUFB01; genus CAZIWQ01. The sequence continues at coordinate 9,085 of CAZIWQ010000145.1, read as the reverse complement.
TCGTAGATGACCGTCCTCATCTCCGGGTCGGCAGCGTCGATCCGGGGGCGGCACTGGTGTCGATCCCGGCTAGCAGTGCAACCGTACCTGTGCGAGCGACCACACTCTGGGGAGAGCGGACGCTACGGGCCCCCGGGAGGGGCCGTCTACAGACCGCCGCGGAAGAGGTGACACGGGCCTCCGGCACGAGCATGGCGCCTATGATCCCTGCGCCACCGCCGCCCCTGTTGCCGTGCTTCGATCCGTCAAGCCCGGCCCCGGGGCTCGCACAGAGCCACTTCCGGGCCCTCTTCGGGTACCTGTACGTGGACGTTCACTGGTACGCGACGATGCCGAAGGGGCGGGCGGTCAGGGTCCGGTTTCGCCCCCGCCACTTCGACCACGCCTTCTTCAAGGAACCAGCCAAGGGCCAGCCCCGCGCGATCTGGGAACGCGACCGCGCGGTACGCCTGTTGTGGATCGGGTACACGGTGGAGAATTCCGTCGAGGTGCGCAAGGTCGGGGCTGCCCGCCTGACCTTCTTCTGCCGGATGGCCGACCATGCCGCCCATTGGTTCGTGGTGGTGGCGGACGACACGGGCGGGGGATTGGACTTCGTCACCGCGTATCCCCTCAGTGACCGCGAGTATCTGCGAGCCAGAAGCACGGGGTGCGTGATCTTCCGGCGGCGGTAGAACAGCAGAGAGCCGCCCGAAGGCGGCTCTCTGCAAGACTGCTTCAGCCAGGTTATCCGGGAGACGCTCCCACGCCACCTGTGGCCACAGGCGTCGGCGCAGGTACACGCTGGTCAAACGCCACGAGCCCCCTGCCCACCTCACGCTAAGCGAACGCAAGGCGTTCGCCGCGCGATTACCTGGGTCGGGCAAGGTCAGTATAGACCGGACCTCTCGCTTTGTAAACACTCACCTGACACGACGCCGTTCGTCGGCCCACCCGTCGAGACTGCACGCTGCTCCGCGTGAGCCCCGGGCGCGGAGAGACCCCTGCGAGCTTGTCGCGCAGGTGAACCAGATTCCCAGGCTAGCCGCACGCGCCCCTCCTTCCTTGGACCTCCTTCCTCCTCGCCGCCGGGCAAGCCCGGCGGCGAGGAGGAAGAGGGGAACTGGAGGGGAGCCGCGCGAGCTAGCCCACTCAGTCTCGCTCACCTGCCCGACAAGCGGGCAGGGGTCGGACGGCCCGCAGGCCCCACGCCAGGGCCCCAGCACTCCACCGGTCGGCCCAGTCGGATTCAGCCCGGAGGATTCCCGGACGGCGGCGCCCAATCATCCGGTCTGCGCCACCGTCCCGCCCGACCGATCCATCACACGACGAGGTACCCTCGATGACGAACCTCTGCTCTGGCACTTCGGCCGTCTATGACATCTGCCATGCCGGCGCCGTGGGCGATGGCACCACACTCGCCACCGCAGCGATCCAGCAGACCGTCGATGCCTGCCATGCCGCCGGCGGCGGCACAGTGCTGGTGCCGGCCGGCACCTACCTCACCGGCACAATCGAGCTCAAGAGCCATGTCACACTGCGTCTCGCAGCGGGCGCAACGTTGCTCGGGAGTACCCGGCGCGAGGACTACAACCCCGACACGATCTTCCCGGAGAACCCGGTCTTCACCCGAGAGAACGTGACCGGCGCACACCTGGTCATCGCCTATCAGGCCGATGGGGTGGCTATCGTCGGTGAGGGGACGATTGACGGCAACAGCGCCGCGTTCTTCGAGCCGCTGCCGCCGGAGGAAGTCACCACCTCATACCGCTCCAAGACCCGCAACTTCCCGGTCCGCAGTTGGAGCCCCGGGCAGATGGTGTTCTTCTGCCGCTGCACGAACGTCGCCGTCCGCGACGTTGCGCTGGTCAACGCGCCCTATTGGACACTGCTGCTTTTGGGGTGCTCTTGGGTGCAGGTGCGCGGACTGCGTATCACCAACCCGCCGCAGACGGCGAACGGCGATGGCATCGACATCGACTGCTGCGCAGAGGTGACGGTGAGCGACTGCCTGATCCAGTCGGGGGATGATGCGATCACGCTGCGGGGCCACAGCAAGCTGCTCGGGGAGCATGCGCAGCCGTGCCAACACGTCGCGGTCACCAACTGCGTGCTCAGCACGCCGTGCAACGCGATCCGCGTCGGGGTGGGCGATGGCATCGTGCGTGACTGCAGCTTCACCAACATCATCATCAGGGAGACGCGAACCGGCATCAACTTCGTCAGCGCCTATTCAGAGAACTGCGCACACGGCGCGATCCTCGAGGACATCCACTTCGCTAACTGCATTCTGGACACGGCTACGCCGCTCAACATGGTGCTCGGGCAGTACGCCAAACCGCCGGCCGCGATCCGCAACATCTCGTTCTCGCACTTGCGTGCACGGGGAGAGCAGGGGAGCTACCTTGGCGGGAACGCCGACCAACACCTGACCGATATCCGCCTGCACGAGGTGGAGCTGCGGCTGACGGGCGGCGATGTCGACCCGCAGTTCGCCGACAAGACGCCACTCCCATACGCGAGCAACCGTGTCCCCGACGGCCTCTTCGTGCGCCATGTCGACCACTTCCGCGCCTCGGGACTGCGGATCGTGTGGGAGGCTCCCAGCGGCCCGTGGCAGCATGCCATCACCATCGAGCACAGCGACGACGTGGTGCTACGCGAGGTCGAAGCGACCGCACCGCCCACCGCGACGGCGGGTGAGATGCTCCAGCTCACCGAGGTGACCGGGTTCGCGATGTCACAGTGACCCCCTGCAACCCCATACAGCAGACACCTCGGGGCTCCGCCCCGAACCCCGCCGGGGCCACAGGCCCCGGACCCCATTCGCGTGCCGACGGCGGGCACCCACAAAGGGCTCCGGGCGGCCGACAGGGAATACCACTATCAAGTTATGCCACGCCTCCGACAGGCATCCGGGTGTTTTCACAGCTCACGAAAGGACGAATGAGATGAGAACCACACCGCTCCAGCTTGGGGTGCTCGCAATGGTCCTGGGGCTCTGCCTCGCCGCCGTCGGGTACACGCAGACCGGCCCGTCCGCGGCTGAGCGCCGGACGGCATTGCTGCGGCAGGCGACGCAGGGGACGGCGGCCCTCCCGGCGCTCAGTGCGGCCCTGCAGGATGAGAACCTCGTCGTGCGGCGGACGGCCGTGCGCCTGCTGACAGCGCTCGGCGAGCCGGCCCGCCCCGCCCTCACCGGCGCCCTCAGCAACTCCGATGTCCTCGTGCGGCGCACGGCGCTGTCGACACTGTGCGACCCGCCGACCGCGGCCTCGCTGCCGCATCTCGCGAAGGCCGTCAAAGACCCCGATCCCCTCCTCCGCCTGACCGCGATCAACCTGCTCGTCCAACTGAAGCCACAGACCCAGGAGATCTACACCCTGTTGGAGCAGGCGCGGCAGGACGAGTCGAGCGCGGTGCGCGAGATCGCGGGCCGGGCCGTGTGGCCGTTCTTCAAGGAGACGGTGTCGCTGCGCGACCGCAAGGACTGGGATCATGACATCAAGATCATCCAGACGATCCCGCTCCCCAAGGACGGCTGGCGGTTCAAGACGGACCCGAAGGCCGAGGGGCACCTGCAGAAGTGGTTTGCCCCGGACTTCAATGATTCCGCCTGGCTGCCGATCCGCATCGAGTCCGCCTGGGAAGAGCAGGGGCAGACCTACGATGGCGTAGCATGGTATCGTGGCAGCTTCGACCTGCCGGCGAAGCCGGCGTGCCTCGGGGCGGAGCTCGCCTTCGGCGGCGTCGACGAGATTGCCTGGGTCTGGCTCAACGGTACGTACGTGGGCCAGCACGACCTCGGCACCGAGGGGTGGGACAAGCCGTTCGCCCTCGACGTCAGCGCGGAGCTCAAGTGGGGGCAGCGCAATCAGATCACTGTCCGCGTGTATGACAGTGCGTACGCCGGCGGCATCTGGAAGCCGGTGAGCGTCCAGGTGCTGCAGTAGCGACCGCGTCGCGGGCCCGGCCTTGCGCCCCCGGCGCGGCCTGCCGGGCCGCTCCCAACCAGCCCGATCATACAGACCCGGGCGGACGTGCCCTGTTCGGCCGAGTCGATAGGAGGGTCCCCCATGCGAGATCGATCCGTCGTCGCGACGGCTGCCGCTGTCATGCTCGTCATGTGCGCCAGTCTGACCCGGGCGGCCGACACTCCCCCGGAGCCCTGGCGTCAGCTCTACACCGGCGCCGAGGCCACCGGGCCCAACGTCATCGCCCTGTGGCAGTTCCTGCCCGGGCAAGAGGCCAGGGATAGCTCGGGGCGCGGACACACCCTGAGCCTGCGCGGCGAGGCCCGGTTCCTCCCCGACGGGCTCATCGGCGGAATGCTTGAGTCCTTCCCCGCCGACTCCGCCCACGACAAGCCGCAGGGCGCCCTGGCCACCGACGCCAACGACCTCTCCCCTGCCGGCGCGTTCACCCTCGAGGCCTGGTTCAAGGCCAAGCCGGAGATGGCCCAGTACGACTCAGTATTCCTGTTTGACAAGAAGTACTTCCACTATGCGAAGGCGATTCCCGAGGCAAACTGGGACTACGCACTCTACATGCGGCGCGCGGGCCCGAACCGCCGGCGCCTCATCGCCTCGCTGGGCTTTGGCAAGGACTCCGACTTCGTCGACGGGCCGGAGATCGAGATCGCGCCTCACCAGTGGCGGCACGTGGCGTTCACCTACGACGGCGCCGGCCGCTGCCGGTTCTTCATCGACGGCAAGCTCACCGCCAAGGCGCAGCTTGCACAGCGCGGCCCGATCGCCCCGGGGAACTATGGCCTCGTCATCGGCGATCGGTTCGGCAGCACGTACAACGGCTTCCCCGGCTACCTGTCACAGGTGCGCGTCTCCAACGGGATCGTCCCCTACTTCACCGGCGGGTTGGTCATCAGCGTGGGAAGCGGACGGACCGCTTTCGTCCGCATGGAGCGGGACGCTAAGCTGTCGGTGGTGCTCTCCAACGACACGGCTGCGCCGCTGACCGGCGGGCGGGCCCAGATCGTGTTCGGTGGTGCCACGAAAGATGTGACCCTACCCGCCCTCGCCCCCAATCAGGAGCAGGCGATCCCCGTCACGGTGGATACTGCGGTCCGTCCGGGCAGCTACGCCCTCAAGGTGAAGGCCACCGCCACGGGACCGCAGGGCAACCTGCAGACGGAGAAGGAGGTCCCTGTCACCATCGTCCCGCGGCCGGTCCCCAACACGATGCCGGTGGTGATGTGGGGCGGTGGCGACACTCCGCGTCTCAAGGCGATCGGGTTCACCCACCAGCTCATCGGCCTGGTCTCGGAGCAGCCGGTGTGGGAGGCGGGGCACCCCGTGCCGGCGATGTCGCCGGCCGGGATCGAGCAGCAGGGCCGCATGCTCGACGACCTGCTCAAGAACGGGCTGTACGGCGCCGTCTACGTCCACCCCGGAACCTGGGTGACCGGTGACCCCGTCCGCAAGGCCAGCCTCAACCGTGTGGACCGCACGGGCCAGGTGCGGGAGAACCCCAACGTCTGCGGCAACTTCCTGCAGGTGCGCCAGTTCTGCTTCAGCATCGGGGCCTCGGTGGCGCAGACCTTTGGTCAGTACCCCGCCCTCAACGCCGCGCTGATCCATTCCGAGGTGCGCGACGGCTCCGACCTGTGCTTCCACGACCATGACAAGGAACTCTTCCGCCAGGCGGCGGGGTTCGACATCCCGGCCGAGGCCGTCGGCAAGGGCGGGGTCCACTACAGTCGCATCCGCAACTTCCCCTCGAACCGCGTCGTCAACGACGACGACCACATCCTCACCTTCTACCGCTGGTTCTGGAAGGATGGCGACGGGTGGAACCCGCTGCACTCGGAGGTGCATCGCGGGCTCAAGTCCACCGGGCGCAAGGACCTGTGGACCTTCTTCGACCCGGCCGTGCGCGTCCCTGACGTCTGGGGCAGCGGTGGCGATGTCGACGTGATCTCGCAGTGGACCTACTCGTACCCCGACCCGATCAAGATCGGCCAATCGACGGACGAGCTGTTCGCGATGGCCGAGGGCAAGCCGGGGCAGCAAGTGATGAAGATGACGCAGGTGATCTGGTACCGCTCCGGCACCGCCCCCAAGCTGCCCGAGGATGAGTCCAAGCGCGCCCAGTGGGAGAAGGACCTGCCCACGGCCGAGTTCATCACCATCGCTCCCGACCACATGCGGGAGGCGTTCTGGTCGAAGATGTCGCGGCCGATACGCGGCATCATGTACCACGGCTGGCAGTCCCTCGTGGATGCCGGCAGCAAGAAGGGCTATGTGTTCACCAACCCGCGCACTCAGGAGGTCCTCACGGAGCTCACCCGCAATGTCGTGCGTCCGCTGGGCCCGACGTTGCTGCAGGTCCCGGACCGCAAGCCTGACGTCGCGGTGTTGGAGAGCTTCGCCTCGCAGGTCTTCGCCGGCCGCGGCACCCACGGCTGGAGCGGATCGTGGGAAGCGGACATGCACCTCATGCTGCAGTGGGCGCACCTCCAGCCCAAGATCGTCTTCGACGAGACCGTCCTGCGCGATGGCCTCACCGCCTACCGCGTGTTGGTGATGCCGTATTGCGATGTGCTCACGAAGGGCGTCGTCCGCCGGATCAAGGACTTCCAGCAGCGTGGCGGCATCGTCGTCGCCGATGAGTTCCTGTGTCCGGCGATCGTCCCGGACATCGTGATCCCCACCATCGCGCGCACCGGCAAGGCCGAGCCGGACAAGGCCCGGCTCCAGGCCGCCGCGGGCACACTGCGCCGCGAGCTGGATCCCTTCTACACCCGCTACGGCGACACGGCCAACCCCGACATCGTCCTCCGCTTCCGTCAGTACGGTGACAGCGACTATCTGTTCGCGCTCAACGACCGGCGCACATACGGCGGCTACGTCGGCCACCATCTGAAGGTGATGGAGCAGGGGCTGCCCACGTGGGGGACGCTGACGGTGGGGCGCAAAGGGGGGTTCGTCTACGACCTCGTGCGACACGTGCTCGTCCCCTCGCAGGCGAACGCCGCCGGCCTCGAGTTCGACGCGAGCTTCGGTCCCGGCGATGGCACCGTGTTCATGGTCACCGACCAGAAGATCGCGAGCGTTCGGCTTACGGCCCCCGCCGCGGCTCGCCGTGGACAGCCGCTGGACGTGACCGTCTCTGTCGTGGACAGTGCGGGCGCGCCGATCAAGGCGATTGTCCCGGTCCACTTCGAGATCATCGACCCGCAGGGGAAGCCTGCGGAGTTCAGCGGCTACTACGGCGCAAAGGACGGCACGGTCACCTTGCACCTGAACCTGGCTGCCAACGACGCCCCGGGGGGCTGGACGATCCGGGCGCAGGAGCTGGCTTCGGGCCGCACGCATCGACAACGGCTGGTCGTGTCGTAGGGGGCGCGGTGAGCTCCCTTGGATGACCTGCATCGCCCCAGATACGCGGAGTGCGCATCCATCGTCCTGGCCGTGCTGGCGGCCGCGATGGCGCATGCCGCGGCGCCTGACGCCTACTGGAGCTTCGACGGCGCCACCACAGCCGCCGTGCGCGGCGAGCTGCGTCCTGGCACCATCGAGAATGGGCTCTTGCTGGCCGATGGCATCAGCGGCCAGGCTCTCACCGTTGGCAGCCCCGACGGCAAGCACAACCGCTCCCTCTACTGCCCCGTCACCGATGCGCTCGACGCCACCGGGGGCAGCGTCTCGTTTTGGATCCAGCCTCGCGACTGGCACGGCGGAGATGCACCCTTCCATATCATGCTCCGCGCGATGGCGGGCGACACGTACTTCCTCGTCTACAAGTATCTCAACAGCGACGACCTGCTGTTCCTGATTGGCCCGCACCTGAAGTGGACCAGCGTTCAGACCGCAATCCCCGACTGGGGCCCCGGCCAGTGGCACCATGTCGCCTGCACGTGGAGCCCCGACGAGATCACGCTGTGGGTCGATGGCCGCCTGCGGGCGGTCGAGCGGCTGCGCTACCCGATCCCGCCCTTCACCAACCTCGAGCCGCTGAGCATCGGGCCGGGCAAGTGGACGTATGACGTGGCCGGCACCAGCCTCATCGATGACGTCCGCCTCTATCGCACCGCCCTTGCCCGGGAGGAGATCGAGGCGCAGTATCTCCAGCACTCGGTCGCGGCGAGGCTGTGCCATGACGCCGGGCTGATTGTCGCCGGCACGTGCACACCGGTGATCGATGGGAAGGTCACCGACGAGGAGTACAGCTTCGGCACGACCGGGTTCGTGACTACGGGAGCAGTGCTGGCGCGGCGCCAGAGCCACCTTTCCCTCGGCTACGATGGGCGGCGACTCTACGTGGCCCTGCGTGCCCCGCTCGCCGGGGCCGAACGGGCGGAGCTGTACCTCGCACCAACGACGGCACCGCAGCCGATGCACCACTTCGTCTTCGAGCCCGGGGGCCGCGTCACCGCCATCCGCGACAGCGTCGACTGGAGCTGCCCCGGCCTGGAGACTCGCAGCGCAGTGGCGGCGGGCATGTGGACGGTCGAGGCGGCCATTCCCTTCGCAGCGCTCGGGGCCGACGCCGTGCCCCACGACCAGACCTGGCGGTTCAATGTGGGCTGCGCCTACCGTGATCCCGGGGCGGTCACCAGCCTCGCCCCCGTCATCGGTGGCCTGGGTGACTGGAGCAACTTCCGCTCTCTGCAGCTCCGCCGCGAGGCGCCGGCCATCGACATCCGCAGCCTGGTGGATGTGCCAGGGCGCCGGCTCTGCCCGGCAATCGAGGCCCGCGCCGGCGCCGGCACCGTCACCGGCTGCCTGTATAGCAGCACCGGCCGGGCGTACGGCGACAGCACGACCTCGTTCGTGCTGCTGCAGGACGGTCGGGCCACACCCTATGCCCCGCCTGCCGCGCCCCTCAACGGCGAGCGGGCGTTCCGCCTGACCCTGGCGGCCAAGACCGCCGCCGGCGAGCAGCCGCTCTATCGCGCCGACTTCAACTACGACCCCGAGCAGCCGGTGGCGGTGCTGTCGGCCTACACCCTCCACGACACCCGCGAGCTGCTGGTCGCCGCCCGCGGGCGCGGTGAGGGCAGCCTCCGCCTGCGGTTCCTCCGGCCCGACGGCACCGCCGTCTGCGAGGCGCGCCGGCCCGTGCCGCCCAACACCCGCTTCTTCAG
>CAZIWQ010000144.1:5380-10117 GCA_964542355.1 uncultured Armatimonadia bacterium | reverse complement strand
TGGAGAAGCTGCCGCCTCTGAAGGGGGCCAAGCCGGCGGCGGGGCAGGCGGCTGCGGGGGAGCAGGCCGCCTGGCTGATCTATGCGACCGGTCCCGGCTGGCTCCGCGTCGGCACCCGGGCCGAAGTCGACGCGCCCCAGGAGACCCGTGACGAGATCTGGGGCGGGGATGCGGATGACCCCCTACCCAAGACGGTCCTCAAAGATGGCTTCGCGAAGCAGGAAGACGCCCTCAAGTACCTGTGTGACCACCTGACGAAGGTCCACGTCCGCTACACCCCCACCGCGACCCCCCGGGAAGTCGTGTGGGCGATCTACGAGGACAAGGAGTATGCCCTCCGCCTGGACCGGGGCAACGACCCCGAGGGCGTGCTGGGGAAGGGCCAGGAGTACGACTTCGCCACCGAGAAGCAAACCCTCCAGCGCTACGGCCTCACTCCCCGCGTCGCGTTCGGGAAGCTCTGGCTGGTGCACGCCGTCGGCCACGGGACCGTGGACGGCCCGGTCGCGGATGACAGGTGGACCACGTGCAATGGGCGACCCACCCCGGACCCGGAGAAGCCAAACGCCGCAACGTACGTCATCGCGGACGGCATCGGCGGGACGTTCACGTATGGCTGCGATCACTGGGAGGGCCCGTACCGGGACAACTACGGGCTCGCCCGGGCGATGCGGCGGCTGGGCGTTCAGGAAGTCGAGCTGTTCCCACCCGCCAACGACTATGTCCAGAAGGTCATCCTCGCCGAGGTGCCCGAGACCCCCCGCGACTACGGCGCCGAAGTCCTGGGAGTACAGCCCATCGTGGAACCGGCGGAGCTGCGCGACTGGGTCGTCTACCTCGTCGCCGACCGCTATCTGCACATCGGCACGCGGCGGGAGTTCGCCACTCCCGTCACAGCCCGCGAGATCGTCAACGGCGGGGACAGTGATGCGCCAGTCGCCAAGCGGGAGATCAGCATGGGCCGGCAGCTCCGCGCCTACGAGCAGGCACTGATGGAGGTGTGCAAGCGCCTGACGGATGTGCACGCGGCCTTCAACCCCACCTCACAGCCGCGCGAGACCGTTGACGCCCACCTCGACGGTCAGCCCGTCATCGTGCAGGTGGCACACAGCCCCGACGCCCTGGTCGCCGGCTACGGCAGCTACGACTACGGGGCGGAGGTCGCCACCCTCGCCCGCTACGGCTTCGCCATCCGCAAGACACTCAAGCGACAGTGGCTCGTGCATGCCACCGGCCATGGCACGTACTACGGCCCGATGAAGGACGACCTGTGGATGATGGTGCCGTGTGCGCCGGTGAACAACGGCGTCACCATCCCCGACGGGGAGGGGGGGACGTTCGGATACAGCGTAGACAAGTCGGCCGGACCGTTCGAGGACAACGTGTCGCTGGCGATGGCCCTCAAGCAGTTCAACCTCGAGTCGATTGGCGTGTGCGGGGAGGACCGCTCGGTCACTGTTCAGGAGGCCTTCGTGGCCAAGCCCGCAGCGAACCGTGAGAAGCCGGCGATCCTGAGCATCACTCCCGACCACGGGGAGCCGGGCACTGCGTTCTACGTGACGGTCATCGCCACGGGAATGCAGCCGTGGTACCGGTTCAGCTTCGGCGACGGGATCCAGGTGACGGACGAGACCTGTCTGGGACGCAACCCGGACGGGGAGGGTGAGCGCTGGCTCGCCACCCTCACCGTCGCTCGCGGGACGCGCTTCACGGCACCGCAGTAGGGAGGCCCGAGCCATGACACGACGAGTGTTGCCGCTCTTGGTGGTGTGTGCGCTGTGCGGCGGCGCGACGGCGGCCGTCGCCCAGGCGGGCGGGCACTCACTGGGACAGAAGCCGTCCGGCATCCTCAATGAGTCCAACCAGATCATCGGCACGGGGCCGCCGTTGCACCTGCAGGCCCCGAGCCCCCCCGCGGCCGGCGCCGAACCGGAAGGCCCTGACACCTCCCAAGACCGCTTCTGGCGGGCTGTGAACTGGCTGCGGGCGTTCCTCGGCTCCTACAATCTGCTGGAGAAGGAGCTGGCGAAGGTCCGCATGGCCCTGCGGGTGGGCGCGATCGAGATCGCCCAGTTGCGCCGCGAGCTGCGCTCCGCCCGGTTCCATCTCGCCGAGCTGGAAGCCCGCACGAGTGTGTACAACCCCGCACGCCACGCCGAGAACATCGCCTTCTACAGGGACCTGACAGTCGACAAAGAGCACGACATCACGATGGTGATGATGGAGCAAGACCAACTCATCACCCAGATGCAGGGGTTGTGGGCCGACAGCGCCGATCTGCTCACAGCCAAGATCGCAACCTCCGCAGGACTCCCCGCGTTCCAGAAGGCGCTCATCGACTTGAAGGGTCGGGCCGATCAGCGCGCTCAGGTTGTGGACATGGAGCTGTATCTCAGTGCCGGGCAGAGCGAGCAGTTTCGCAAGCTGGCCAACGCGGCACGGGACAACGCCGATATCGCCCAGCAGGTCTTGCTCATGCGCGTCTCCGACTATGTGCAGTGCGGCGAAGGGCGCAATGCGCTGTACGCCGCACGGCTGGGGATGCAACGCTACCCGGACGAGCTCGCGTTTGACGACATGGCCGAGGGGCTCGAGAAGCAGTACCTGCACTGCTTTGCCGCCAAGACCACTCACGACCGCGTTGAGCTGGAGCAGGCCTGGGACGACTACTCCCGCCTGGGCGACCAGAACGCCCTCTGGGCCTTCCTCACCGCCGGGATGACCGCCGGCTGCCAGGCGGCGGTGGGACTGCCGGACGCCTTCGAGCGCATGACCAGCAACGAGAACGACCGCGCCGCGATGGAGAAGAACGGAATGGAGCTGATGCTCCGGCTGCGTGAGGGCGGCCTCAGCTTCGAGGAGATCCGGGGGCTGTCCACCGAGAAGCTGCGCGAAGAGCTGGTCGACACCTTCGACCTGGATAACGAGGTCAGCCCGCAGACGGCCCGCATGCTGGCGCTGTGCCTGCAGGCCGCATTCCGCAACGATGATGTCCAGCGCCTGCTCAAGCCCACCAGGGAGCAGTTCGACCTCGACTTGCAGCAGAGCAGCTATGGGGTTCGCGACTTCGATCTGATGCAGAGCGATGCCGATGAGAGCTTCCTGAAAGCCTTCGGGAAGCACGTCGGGATGGGAGTTGCCGACAGCGCCAGCATCGCCAATGCCTGCCTGTTCTTTGGCCCCAACGCGGTGCTCCAGTATGGTCCGGCGACCGGCTGGTGGGCGCGGTTCTCGCGCTGCTTGACCCCCAACTCGATGGTCAACACGGCGATCAAGGGAGAGCTCGCGGTCCGCGACTGGCTGCTGGCGCGGCCGACCCTCAAGGGTGTCGCGGAGTGCTTCGGCACTTCGGAGGAGCGGCGAGTGCTCAGCAAGTGCCTGAGCGGGTTGCGCTGGGCCCGCTACGACGCGCCGGGCCTTGCTGGCAGCGCGCTGCAGTTCACCACCGGCTTCTCCGAGGCGCTGGGGCAGCTCGTGCTGTTCGAAGCCGGCGGGGCCATCGGCAAGCAGGTCGGCGGTGACGTCGGCGCCTTCCTCGCCCAGGCTGCCGTCATGCTCGGGGGTAACCCGCTGGGTGATCTCCAGAAGGTGCACCTGCGCAACGCCAAAGTGCTCAAGACGATGGCCGAGTTCAAGACCGCCGTGCTCGAGGACGCGGCGGCCAAGGCCGAGGCCCTGGCGAAGGCCGAGGCCACCGTGGACCAGGCTGTCACCAAGCTCTCCGAGGGCAGGGCCCTGGACGCCACCGAGAAGGTCGAGCTGGATACTGCCGCGGCGGAGGCCAAAGCCGCCCGCATGCAGCGACTACAGCGGGCCTTCGAGAAGAACGAGGCCGTCATTATGACGGCCGAGGATCGCGCCGAACTGGTGGAGCAGGCCGCCACGGCCGCCAGAGAGGGCGAGGCCGAAGCCGCCGAGATGGCGCGTGACCTCGCCAGGGAGCGCGCCGCGGCCCAGAACGTGGCGGTGGAGGACCTGAAGGCCGAGACGAAGCAACTGAAGCAGTTGTCAGGGCAAGTGAAGACCGAGACGGGGCCCGTACTGCCCGACGAGCCGCCGCCCAACCTGGAGAAGCCCGGGCTCGCCAAGGAGCCCCCCCCGACCTCGCCACCGCCGCCCCCGCCCCAGCCGGAGCTCCCGCCGCCCGCGGCCGAGGCCGAGGCGCTCGGCGAAGAGGCCATGCGGGCCCATGATTTCGAGGCGGCGCGGAAGCACTATGGCGCCGGCCTCGAGGACCCCAAGCTCTCCTCGGAGCAGGCGAGCAAGCTCGTGGATCGTCTGCAGGAGGCGGGCGACGCCGCGCGCGCTGCCGAGATGACCCCGAGCCCCGACAGCCCCCGGGCCCAGCGGGCCCTCGCGCGCGAGAAGGTGGCGCTGCAGGACTTCGCCCCCGAGGAGCTGCAGAAGCTGGAGCAGCAAACCCGGTTCGAGGACTGGGAGGCCCTCAAGGACGAACACGGACAGCCCGTCGGAGCCTCCAACCCCAGGGTGCTCAAGGGCCCTGGCGGCGAGAGACTGCTCATGTGGAAGCCGCAGGAGATCCCTGAGCACCTGTGTGACGGTTGGCCCATGGAGTCCATTGCCGGGAAGGTGACCGAGGTCGTCTGTAGTGCGATCGCGCGCTGGCTGCTGGGACTACGTGTTCCTGCCGCGGCTCCCCTCAACCTGGTCGACGCGACCGGCGCGGTGCGCAAAGGGGTCGTGATTCGCTGGGTCGAGGGGACCGTTCGCCTCATT
>CAZIWQ010000144.1:0-5370 GCA_964542355.1 uncultured Armatimonadia bacterium | reverse complement strand
GCCCGGTTCCGCCCACTTCAGATTCTGGTCTGCAACTACGACGTCCACATGGGCAACTGGCTTCTCGATGAGGCGGGACATGTCTGGGCCATCGACTTCGGAATGGCACGACTCCAGAACCCGCGGGCCGATGTATCGCTGTGGCTCATGGAGCAAACGCGTGATCTCTACCATGAGCAATACCCCGAGGTACTACGCATGGATGAGCTGCTCCGCTCGGAAGACATGTGGGATGAGTACGTCAAGATCAGCCAGGCCGACAGGTACAAGTTCAAGGAGCTCGTGCTGAAGAACCTGCCGGAGATCGCCGATACCGAAGCGCCGGCGATCGTGGAGACCCTGGTGTCGCGCAAGGGTGAGCTCATCCATGCGCTGAAGCCATACGAGCACGCTCCGCCGGCACCGGCGGCACCCGTCGAGCAGGGCTGGGTTCTCCCCGTGCCTCAGAACCCCGGCGCGCCGCAGGTGCTCGCACCCGCGGCATGATCGTGTCGCCCCAGGAGGCGGCTCTCGCACATGAATACCCGACTCGCCCCATTGCTCGTGGCAGCCCTGGTAGCTACCTGCAGCGCGACAGTCAATGCTCAGGAGACGGACGCGTGTGCGACCCGCATGAAGCAGGTGTTCTCTCTCCTGCGGCAGTACTCCCAGTTCCACGCCGGCCAACTGCCGGACGCACTGTCGGCCCTCTACTACGGGGCCTACACGGACGAGATCGGCCTGTTCGCATGTCCCGACTCAGGGAACGCGCTGACACAGCGCACCGATATCGATCGCCTGGGCGACTACCGCCTGGTAGCCCGTGAGCTCTCCGGCGACCGGCGAGTGGCGGTGCTGACAGAGACGGCAGATCGCCACGGCGGCAAGCACCACGTGCTGTATGGTGATGGGACCGTCGTGCTCGAGGGAGGTGGCGGCGCTCCGACCCAGCCTCCGGCGGAAGAAGGGACACAGCGCGCTACGGGCTCATCACCGGGCCCGGGCTCGAGGACGGTGGGCCAGGGGCCGGCGCCCGGAGGCACCGGCGGGGTCGGGGGGATCACCATCACACGGGTCGAGCGCACCGGCAAGCCGGGCGCCACTGCCGGCGAGCAGCGCACCGTCACGACGGTACCGGCTCCCGACGGCACCCGGCATGACGTGCGGATCGAGGTCACCACCAAGCTCCCCGGCGGCGGCCCCGCAGTGCCACCCACCAGTGGCGGGACCGTCGCAGTGCCACCCACCGCTGGTGGGGCCTCCCAGGTGGTCAGCCGAGCGCCGGTTGCCGGGGTCGGTCTCCAGCTCGGGATCGAGGTGAAGCTGCAGAGGGGCGAGGTTATCATCACCACAGTGAAGCCGCAGTCGCTCGCCGGGTTCATGCATCTGCAGCCGGGGGACAAGATCGTGAGGATCGACGGGAAGGGCCTCGATGAGCGGACCTTCCCCGCGCTGTTGACGCTGCTGCAGGGCAAGCCGGGGCCGGCGGTGACACTAGAGGTCGTGCGCCAGGCGGGCGGTGAGCACGTCACCGTCACGGTGCCGGGGCGGTGAGTTGTGCTTCGCCAGAAGACCGCGTAGCGGTCTGGGCCTAGGCAGTCACGCGGAAAAGCGGGAAGACCGCGGCGTCGCAACGCTCAGCCTACCACCACCGTGCGGGGGATGACCTCGTCCTGGATGTCCGTGGACAGGCCGGTGAAGTATGCGCCGTAACCGCTGACACGAACTACGAGGTCGGTATGGCGCTCGGGGTGCTCTCGCGCCTCGAGCAGGACCGCCGGATCCACGCAGTTGATCTGCAACACCGACCCCCCGCAGTCCATGAAGCGCTGGATCGCCGGGACGAGTAACTCGGGCGAGAGGCCGCCGGGGGCGAGCGGCAGCTTGAGGTCGAGCACTGCCACCACCGGGTACTGTGTCAAGTCGAGCGGGCGCAGCGCCGCCAGCAGCGGCCCCACGCCGCAACGCTCCCGCAAGGTACTTGCGCAGCGGCGTGCAGTTCGCCCTCGAGCGCCGCCACATCGGTCGGGTAGCCGGAGTAGTGGGCGTCCAGCTCGTGCTCGAACTGCGCGCGCTCGGTCAGGAAGGACATGGTCGAGTCGATCCCCGGTGCTGTGCGCACGGCGGCGAATGGCACGACACACGACGGCAGACCACGGCGGCGGTAGAGCCGTTCGCCCAATGCCGCATGCCACGTGCCCCATGCCGCCGTCGCCGTGGCCCTACACGTAGTGCGACTTGTCTCTGACCTCGGCGAGGTAGGCCTCCGGGCCGATCTCCTTGATGCGCTGGCTGCACCTGCGCCACTTCGCTGCGATCGGCATGTCCGTCGCCATCTTCTCGCACGGGAAGTCCTCGCACTCGGCGCAGAAGCGAAGCCCCCTGGCCTTCACGCACGGCGCGATGGTGCAGCCGGGGAAGGCGGGCTCCCCATTGCGGCAGCCGGTGCAGGATGCGGCCGCTAACGCGGTCAGCACCTCCTTGAACTCCGGGTACTTGCGCAGGGCGGGCTGGAAGTCGGCGAACATCTCGGCATAGTGGTCGAACCCCTCCAGCAGGTGCACCAGTGCGGCGCAATGCGCCTGGATCGTTCCGTGCCGGGAACCGGTGCATGTCAGGCAGCAGAGGCCGCAGGGCGCAAGGGCCTGCAACAGGTCAGCTTCTGGCATCGCTCTCATTCTCCTTGTGCGGGGCCGGTGAGGCCTGGTTCGCGGCGCGCCGGTGGGCCTCGCGACCCGAACGCGATCACGAGCGGCCCCTTCCCCGGTCGACCCGTCGTCTCCTCTGACGATGCGCGCTCGTGTCGCCGATGGCGATGACTGGGGCCCGCCGTCGCCCGCCCATTGCATTGCCCGGGCCCTTGCCGCTATCCTATAGGAGCGGCCGAAAAGCCGTTCTGAGGCCGCGACGGTACGCTCAGAGGCCCGCAGAGGCCACTCACAGCCATCTTGGCGCGAGAGACCCGGCCGGATGTGGCCGTCTCGGCCGGGTCTCGATGGGCGTGAGCGCTCCCCCGCGCGGGGGGCGGGTGTTCCGCGACCGCCAGCCCACGAACCGGAGCTTCCAGGGGGTCCTGAACGATGCCACATCAGACGATCGATCCCGAGCTGTGCACCCGCTGCGGGCAGTGCGTCAGCGTCTGCCCGTGCGATGTCTATGAGTTGGGCGCCGAGGGGGTGGAGATCAATCCGGAGATGGCGGCCCGCTGCCTCCGGTGCGGCCACTGCATGGCCATCTGCCCGACGAAGGCGGTGGCGGTGGAGGGCCTCGCGTATGAGCACTTCGCGGACATAGCGGCGACGGTGGCCTCGCCGGACGATCTGCGGGCGCTCATGCTGCGCCGGCGCTCGACACGGGCGTTCAGGCCGGAGCCGGTCGCGCGTGAGCTCCTCGAGCAGATCGTCGCGGCCGCGGTCACCGCCCCGATGGGGTTCCCGCCCAGCGGCGTCGAAGTCACCATCCTGCCCACCAGGCAGGATGTCGAACCCGTCGTGGCCTCGACGGTCAAGCTGGTCGCGCAGATGCAGAAGATGCTCGGGTCCGGCATCGGCCGGTTCATGTTCCGCCGCATGGCCGGGGCGCAGGCCTTCCGCGTGCTCAACGACTACCTCATGCCCCTGATGCCCACGGCGATGGCACGCTACGCCGAGTCCGGGGAAGACTTCGTGACATGGGGTGCGCCCGCAGTGCTGGTCTTCCACACCAACCCCGCCGGAGTCTCAGGAGAGACCGACGCCGTGCTCGCGGCAACCTACGCGATGCTGAT
Source organism: uncultured Armatimonadia bacterium (assembly GCA_964542355.1). Taxonomy (GTDB): domain Bacteria; phylum Armatimonadota; class Zipacnadia; order Zipacnadales; family JABUFB01; genus CAZIWQ01. The sequence goes on along the minus strand of CAZIWQ010000144.1, from coordinate 1,625 downwards.
GGCTGAGGCGCTGGGGCTCGGCAGCATCATGCTGGGGTTGGCCGGCGCGGGCCTGGGACAGGACAAGGCACTCCGCGAACGCTATGGCATCCCGCCGGACAATCAGGTCCACAACCTCCTGGCGCTGGGCAGCACGGACCGCAAGTTCCGTCGCACCATCCCGCGCGAGCTCAAGAGCGTGACGTGGGTCGGCGAGTAGGGACCACGGAAGCAGCGGACGGCAGACGGCGTGTCTACCACGGAATACACGGAATACACGGAAGGGACGGAAGGGACGGAAGGGACGGACACGGCAACGGCGAGGGGGAAGCGGAGGGAACGGCTGACGGCGTGTTGTCCACGGAAGACACGGAAACGGAAGCGGCGAACGGCAGGGGGAAGGGGAGAGGGTGGCACCGCAACCGGCGCTGCGCGCACACAAGGCGCACCTGGAGGCGACGAGCATGGGAGGCAAGCCTGGGGACGCCCCCCCACGTACGCAAGTACGAGGACTTCACGCTGCGCCCGGATGCCCTCGCGCCCACCAACTCCGTGCTGCTCTTCGACCGCGCTACGGGTGAGGCCCCCGGTCCCTGATCGGTTCTGCCGGTGGGAGAACTGGGTCGGGGCCGCGTCGCCCTGTGCCGTCTCCCCAACTCCCCCCTGCCGTTGTCGTGGCTGTCTCCGTGTCCTCCGTGGACAACACGCCGTTTGTCGTTCGCCGTCCGTTGCTTCGGCGACGCTACCTGGCTTCCCACGAGAACACGTGCGCCTGCGGGGCGCCCCACGTGCTCTCCGGGATGAAGCGGATCGCGTCCGCCTCCACCGTCACGCCCAGGCGGACGAGCCGGTGGTAGTTGTTGCTCTCCCGGGCCACGGTGTGCCACGCACCGCTCTTGTCGCGCGCCTCGATGCGGAAGCTGCGCACCATGCTCGGGGGGACGGTGACTTCCGGATCGCCCAGCGCATAGCAACTGCGTGAGTTGAGGTGATGCTGGCGGTCGCCCTGGCGGAAGTCACGGTTGAGGTCGCTGTCGAAGGTGAAGCGCAGCTCGGAGATCTGCCGCGGCCCCTCCCACGCCAGCTCGACCCAGCCCTCCGGGGGGCCGCTCCAGCCATTGTCGGCGTCACCGATCGGGCGGTCGAGGCCGTTGCGCAGGGGCGCGGGGTCGCCATGCGAGGCACTCAGCCGCGCCTGCGCCGTGAGGGCCGGGATCGCCCGCGTGTGCCACGGCAGCCAGCAGTCATCCTCCATCAGCGTCTGCTGCAACTCGTCGATCCGCTGCGCGTACACCTCGCGCGGGCTCAGGCCGTCACGCACCGCGATTGCGGCCGCGGTCCCCACCGCCTGCCCCAGGATCGCGCACGTGCCCATCACCCGCGTCGAGCTGAGCGCGGCGTGCGTGGCGCTGATGTTGCGCCCCGCACACCACAGGTTCGCGACGTTGCGCGAGTACAGGCTGCGATAGGGGATGCCATAGGGTGAGGGCGCGGGATGGAAGATCGTCGGTGGGCCCGCGTAGCGGATGCCGCCGGGATGGTGGTCGTCCATCGACCAGCCACCGAAGGCGACCATGTCGGGGAACTTGCCCTCCGCCCGCACATCGTTCTGGGTCAGGGTATGGTCGCCGACGTAGCGCCGGCTC
>CAZIWQ010000143.1:7346-10138 GCA_964542355.1 uncultured Armatimonadia bacterium | reverse complement strand
TGATCCTTCGCCAGAAGACCGCTACGCGGTCTGGGCTCAGGATGACAGACAGGCCGAACGGCCGTAAAACAGCGGCGTCGACCCGGGCACCGACAACCGGGCTCAGCTCCACACCCCCGGGATGCGGAGCCCGCACTTGGTGCAGATGCCTCGCTCCGGGTCGAAGTCGGTGAAGTGCGCCTCGTAGTTGGTGCGGCTGACGATCTTGACACCGCACTTGGGGCAGTAGGTACTCTCTCCCGGGTCACCGGGCATGTTCCCGAGATAGACGTACTTGAGGCCCGCCTGGTAGACCGCCACCTTGCGCAGCCGTCGCAGCGTGTCGTTGGGTGTCGGCGGGACGTTGCGGAACTTGTACTGGGGGAAGAACTTCGAGACGTGCAGTGGCGTATAGATGCCGCAGTTCTGGGCGATCCACTGCGACATGCGCAGGAAGTCGTTGTCGCTGTCGTTGTAGCCGGGGACGACCAGGTTGGTCAGCTCCAGCCACAGCGCGCCGGCGTCGCGATAGCGGGCGGCACGCTTGATGTTGTTGAGCACGGGCTCCAGGCTCCCGCCCGTCACGCTCTGATAGAAGCTCTCGCTGAAGCCCTTGAGGTCGACGTTCAGCCCGTCCAGGTGCCGGCACAGGTCATCGAAGGGCTGGGACAGGAAGTGGGCGGCAGTATGCACCATCACCTTGATGCCGTTGGGGCGCGCCAACTTCGCGACATCGAGGACGTACTCGATCGCTTGCATTGGCTCGCTGAAGGTGAAGGTCACCGACTTGTAGCCATACTGTTTGAGCTGGCGCACGAGGCCCTGGGCGGAGAGGGTCTTGTTGTCGGTCACCTCCGGGCGCGCCTTGGCAAACGCCGCGCTCTGGCAGTACTTGCAGTCGAGATTGCAGCCGGCGAATCCGAGGGCGAGGGTTGAGGTGCCCGGCAGGAAGTGGAAGAACGGGCCCTTCTCCATGGGGTCGGCCCGGATCTCGCACGGCCGCGCGTAGATCATCGAGGTGTAGGCACCGTTGATGTTCTCGCGCACCCCGCACGTGCCGCGTTCGCCCGGCTGGATCACGCAGCGGCTGGGGCACAGGTCACAGACGGTCTCCTTGCCCTCCTTCACGTGCCAGTACAGCCCCGGGTGCTGGGAGACATTGCCCACTTCCGCAATGGGCACGCGGGCCACACTGCGAGCCAGCTCGTCGACTCCCCCGAGACCCAGCAATCCCAGACTCGCGCCCCCAACCGCACACGTGTCGATGAAGTCACGGCGACTGATGCGACTGCTGTTCACCGCATGGGCCCCCTTGTCAGTCCAGCGACCCGCCCCGGCGGGCGCCTCCCGGCCGGGTCGCTGTCGCGAGATAGTTGTGCGCGGCTTCTGCGGCCCACTGCGCGGCGCATCGCGGCCTCCGAGCGGCGTCTCAGCGGCTCCGACCAGAAGAGCGGCCGAAGAGTCGTTCTGAGGCCGCGAAGCCACTCCAGCATGGCTCTGGAGGGCACTCCGCCGGCCGCTACGCCTTGGGGGGCCGGCCGGATGTGGCCTGTTCGGCCGCTCTTCTAGGGCCGTGGACGTATGGCTGCGCCCCCCGGTTCGGCACGGGACACCGGCAGTCACAACACAGCGGGCGAGGTGTCCCCACCTCGCCCGCTGGAAGTCCCGGCGGAAGGCCACTTCGTCCCTGGCTCCACCGTGGTGCTATCAGCCTCTCAGCGGACCATGCCGACCTTGGTCTCCTTGCCGGTGCTCGCGGCAGCCTTCGGCAGGGGCAGGCGCCAGTCCTTCAACTGCTGCGTGCAGCCATCGCCGAACGCGGTGTTGGCGGCGATGGCGAACGCCTCGGAGACCTTGGTGTCCTTGTTGAGCTCCTTGAGCTTGGCGAAGAAGGCGCGATAGGGCTCGCGGTCGATGAGGCGGTCCCTGCTGAAGCCGCCGGCATCGAGCAGGGAGTACATCATCCCGGCGATCACTTCGCGGCTCAGTGTGCCATCCTCACCGGCGATGACGTAGTCTTCGAGTGCCTTGAGGGCCTGGTTGCGCGCGCGGATGACATCTTCCTGCGGGAGCTTGACGGCCGCGGCGCTCCCGATCGTGTCGCGCGTCTCGGTCACCAGATCATACTGGAGCGAGGCCGCCATGAAGAACCCGAGGCCGTCGAGCAGCTCGCGATTGGCGGAGAGCTGCGGGATGCCCTGCGCCAGCACGTTCGCGCAGATCTGGGCGAGCCCGATGTTCCACGTCGGCGGGTCCTTGATCTGGCAGCCGGCGACCTTGAACGGGTTCCCGAAGCTGCTGCCGCAGCCGCGGTCCACGACGATCACCACGCGGTCGCCCTCGGGCAGCCCGGCCCAGTCACGCAGGACGCGCAGCGACTCGTCCCAGATGTTGGGCATGTTGTACTGGCGCATCAGTGCGGTGCGGGCGTACGGCGCGAACACTACGGTCCGCTGCCCGATGAACACGTCCATCGCCGCCGGGTTGACGCCGAAGGCCTGCTGCACGGCCTGCGCCGGCTTCGTCAGGTCATACGCCGTGGGGTTCTTCTGCACATCCTGGTACTGCGCCCACGCGATCTGGGCATCGTCGGCGAGGCCGGTGTTCTTGTGGTTGGCCACGATCTCACTGAACGCCTGGCGTGCAGCCTCCCACTTGCCGAGCTTCACGTTGGCCTGGGCGTAGAGGTAGAGCGCCGCGGGCACGAGCTCATGACCCTTCATGACGGTGAGCGGCTTGAGCAGCTCGGCGGCGCGGGCGAAGTTGCCCTGATCCATGAGCATTGCCGACTGGAAGTAATGCGCTTCCGGCAG
>CAZIWQ010000143.1:2045-7246 GCA_964542355.1 uncultured Armatimonadia bacterium | reverse complement strand
GCGACGACGGCGAAGGCTTCCTTGGCCTTCTCGCGCGCGCTTAGCTTGCCGGTGGTGGGGATGGCGCCCTCGCTGCCGGTGGAGGCTACGTAGTCCTCACGGAACTTCTCAACATCGTCCGGCCCGGCCGCGGTGTTGATGTTCTGGAAGAGCTGGTCCTGTCGCAGGTACGTAATGCCGATCTGGTACCAGGCATCGACGCACTTGTCGTTGCCGGGGAACTTCTGGATGAACTCACGGAACTTGGCGACGGCCTGCTCGTGCATCCCGTTGTTCTGGAAGTGGCTGGCGTCGTCCCACAGGTTCTTGGCGTCCTTGGCCGGGTTCCACGCGAGGGTATCATACTGCTGCCCGACGGTGCGCCCCTGGCCACCACTGATCTGCTTCATCAGGTTGTTGGCCTCGAGCATCGCGCCATTGGTGAGGTCGGAGCCATACCACTCTTTGATCAGCTTGTTATAGGCGTCGAGGGCGCACTGCTGGCAGCCCATCAAGCGATGGCACTGGGCGATGCGCCACTGGGCGTCATCGGCACGGCAGTTGTAGGGGAAGTCACGAATCAGGTCTTCGGAGGCCCGGATCGCGGACTTGTAGTCCTGGACCTCCATGTACTTTTGCGCCAACTGAGCGAGCGAGGCGGCGCAGAACTCGCTCTTGGGGTACTTGTAGGCGAGCTCGTTGAGGGCATCGAGGGCCTCGCGCGGCTTCTCCATCCACGCGTACTCCCCGACCAGCGCGTGCAGCGCGTGGTCGGCCCAGGTACTCGCCGGCCACTTCTTGACCAGGAACTCGAACACCTTGATGGCGCGCTCGTGGTCCCCGTCGTGCTGATAGAGGGTCCCCAGATGCCACGCGGCATCATCCGCGAGGCAGCTATCCGGGTAGCTCTCCAGCAGGGTGCGATGGGCCCATTCCCGGTTGCGGAACGCATCGGGGAGGAACTTGGCGACGTACCCGTAGTGGAACAGGGCGTAGTCGGCGAACGCCGCATCGGCGAAGCGATTGAGGAATGCTTCGTTGGCCGCGATCGCGGCCTTGACTTCTCGCTCTTGCTTGAGCTTACAGCACGTATAGCTCGCGGTGGCAGCGTCGTCGTGTTGGTTGTAGGCCGTGAGCCGGGTCGGCAGTAGCGAGAGGTCGTGGAAGGAAGGCTTCACCGTCTTGCCAATGTCGATATCCTTGTCCTGGGCACCTGCGATGAGCGTCAGACACATCAGGCAGACAGCTACGACGAGAACGCGACGCATAGCGTATGCCTCCCTCCACGTGGGACCGAGCCTACGTGGGCTGATTCTGCCCCGGCCACATCGGTCTTCTATTCGACCGACTATATGATACCCCTTGCACGCCCCGCAGGCAAGGCAATTTTCGCGCGAGCTGCCCGCGACGGAGTGCCCGGCCTCACTGCCCCACCATCGGGTACGTGGCGGCCTGATCGCCGCGCGGTGTGAATGTCACGCGGCGGCCACCGCCCGATCGCGACGAGGTGCGAGCCTGCATCGCTGCTCTGCACCACTTTGGTGCCATTCGCCACCGCTTGCAGAGCTACCTGCTCCCTCTCACCCCGAGCCGTCACCCCTCCCCCCGCGGGTGCTCGCCGTGCTCGCCGTCACCGGCCGCCGCGGCGGGCCGGGCACACAACCGACACGGCACACAACCTGGCACACAACCTGGTTTGCGCTCCCGGGGCTAACGTGCTACACTCCGGTCTTCGGCACTTTGCGTGCCAAAGATCCCGGCGCTACGCCAACCGGAGGTTGATGCTGTGAGACGCAGAGGCTTCACGCTCATCGAGCTGTTGGTGGTCATCGCAATCATTGCGATCCTTGCTGCGATCCTGTTCCCCGTGTTCGCGCGGGCACGCGCGAAGGCCCGGCAGGCAAGCTGTCAGAGCAATCTCAAACAGATCGGGACGGCCATTCTGATGTACTGCCAGGACTACGATGAACGCATGCCATGGCTGTACGTTAACACCGGCAATGATGCGCGTGTCATCGACGGCTGGCCCGGCAATACCGGTCGCTACATCACGTGGGCCGAGCAGGCCTACCCGTACGTCAAGAACTCGCAGGCGTACCAGTGCCCGGACCTCCCACTCTCCCGCTCCACCGAGATGGACTCGTACTACAGCTTCCCCACCGCGTACACGTTCAACTACAGCATCCAGTACCTCAGTCTCGGCAACATCAGCAAGCCGGCGGAGTGCATGATGATTGGTGATGGGGTCAAGCAGCTCGACATGCGCCAGAGCCCGGCCGGTCTGGCCAATCTCTACAACGGCGTCCAGACGGGCACGTGGCCGCTCAACAGCACCTACTACACCACCATGGTCCGCCGCCACAACGATGGGTACAACTTCACCTTCTGCGATGGTCACGTCAAGTGGCTGAACCGCACGACCGCGACTGACTTCACACCCTAGAAGAACGGGCACGCAGCGCCGCTGCACTCCGGGTTGCTCGCAGCCTGGTCGCACCTGGTGGGGCAACTGGTGACCACCGGATTGGGGAGGAGGTCGACGGACAGCTCGCACCCGACCTGCAGGGCGAGCAGGCACTCGCGGCGACAGCAGCGGGGGGCCGGGGATTCGGCAATGCGACCGAGAATGCGTGACACCACCTGGTGAGCGATCGACCGTGGAATCCCGTTCGTCGGGTCGCTTCCCAGGATCGCGCAGTAAGCCATTCCCACCGCGAGACCCGCGGAACAGGCCCCCCAGTAGCCACAGCTCCCACCAGGCAGCTCCGTCGCGGCGCTCTGCAGGGCGTCGAGGATATCGGCCCACGACGGCTTGCCGTACAGGTCGTGATAGGCGAGCAGGAACGCGGCGGCCACGAGGGGATGGTGCTCCGGGCCGTGCATCGGGAAGTCGTGGCCGGCGCGCATCTGCAGGAAGGTCACGACAGGGTCCGTCGTGCGCGCGCCTGCGAGCAGCTCCCCGAGCAAGCCCATCAGCTCTGTGCCGCGGCACTCCTCGCAGACGAAGTGCCCCTCCTTGCACCACGTGCGCGTCCGCCCCCGCTCGCCACACACCATGCACCGGACGCTGATCGCGTTGTCGAGCAGCTTGAGGGGCAGGCCGCACACGCGGCAGCCAGCAGTGACGTCGGGGGGGGGCGAATCGGGCATGTGTGGGTCCGTCCTCATGGGGTCGTGATGCGCCGGGGCCGACCGGGCTCGATGGTCAGCCGAGGTGCCGCCGCAGCAGGTCGGTGAGGGCCTTCTCGTTCGGGACCCGGCCGCTCATGACAACCTCCTCGCCGATGACCACCGCAGGCGTCAGCACCGGCCCGTAGGCGGCGATGTCGTCGAGGTCGGTGATGCTGTCCACAGTGACGTCCGCACGCCCCAGGGACTGCACGGCGCGAGTGGCCGCCTCATACAGCGCCCGGCACTTGCGGCACCCCGGGCCCAGGATCAGGACGCCGCGTGGCACGGCGTCCGCAGCCTCCGGCGATGCTGCCGCCAGGGCGGCACCTTCGCGCTTGCGGCCGCAGTACCGGGACACGACCTCCAGCGTGGCGGCCAGGCGTTCGACCTCGGCCTCAAGCTCGGCCACCCAGCGCTCCAGGACAGCGATGCGCACGTCGGCGTTCCCCGCGGCGGGAGCGCTCGGCCCCGCGCCGTCCGGCGACAGGAGCCGAGCCAACTCGCTCTCCGCGATGCGATGCTGCCCACCAGGGAGCTTGGTCGAGGTCAGCTTCCCCTCGTAGATATAGCGCTTGATGGTCGGGACGCTCAGGTGCAGGGCCTCGGCGGCCTCGTTGATGGTCAAGTGGCGCACGAGCGGGCCTCCTCCGATGGTGGGCTCATCCGTTCCGGAGCGGGATGCAGCCCACCGCAATGATATGCCAGCCGCCCGCAATCCGCAAGCCGTGGCCGTACTCCCGCGTTCACACGGTGAGAACCGCGGCAACCCATCAGTGAACGGGGGGGCCCTGTGTCGCAGGTCTGAGGTGAGGTCGGCTCACTGCCTGAAGCTCTTCCAGAGGGAGGAACCCCTCGTGACGCCACAGCTCCGCGCCGGTGGCGTCCACCAGGACTTGCGTGGGCACTAACCGCAACCTGAAGCGTTGGGCCTCACCGCGATGAACATCGGTGTCCACGCGGACGATGTCCAGACGTCCGGCGACCCGCGGCTCCAGCGCGTCGAGGACCGCCTTCATCCGTTGACAGTCTCGGCACTCGTCCGAGCCGAACTCGACCAGACACGGCAAGCCCGACCCGGTCGGGATCTTCGGGGCCGGGGTTACACGGCTCCCCTGTGCCTGTGATGACGGGAGGGCACAGGTGTCACACCCCCCGGAGGCGCTGTTCGCCACCCGGGCTGAGGCTTCCCCCTGCGCCTTGCCAACGTGCCGCCCGGCGGCGAAGCCCAGCACAACCGCAACCACCAGCAGGCCGGTGACCCGGTACCAACTCATCGCTCGTCTCCTGTCACGGCAGGTTCTTCCACAGGTCGCGCGGCCTGAGCGTCTGCGAGTACTTCATCCACTTGGCATGCCCGTCGAAGAACGTGTAGTTGCTCCCGTCCTGGTGGCGCGGTTGCCCCGGCCAGACGGGCGGCGCGGCCGGCGCGCCGTGGTCGTGGTACAGCGGACAGACCCGGCAGGTTGCCGACTGCGACTCACCAAGCATGATCATCTCGCTGGGATAGTGGATCTGCGATAGTGACCCATATCCCCCCACAGGCGTTCCGGTGTAGTTGATGTTGGCCGGGTCCAGGGTGAAGCCGTCGCAGATGTACCCATAGCTCCCCACGAATCCATTGCCTCCGGTAGCGCCCCGGTGCGAGGGACAGATCAGAACCTGGACGTTCTTGGTGTACGGCTGGAGCATCTCGAACCAGTAGGCGGACGGGTGCTCTGACAGGTTGGACAGGTTACGGTGGCAGTGTGGCACGTACATCTCGTCATAGTCCTGGGCGTACATCACACTCGCGGTGCCCAACTGCTTCAGGTTGCTCATGCAGGCGATCATGCGCGCCTTCTCGCGCGCCTGAGCGAAGACCGGGAACAGTATCGCGGCGAGAATGGCGATGATCGCGATGACCACGAGTAACTCGATGAGTGTGAAGCCCGGCCGAGACATGGCTTGGGTCCTCCTGGGGTGACCAGTGTCCGCGACGGCGGTGGCCTGCGGGAGTACGTCGCTGCGAATCGTATCATCACGTATTGTCCAATGTCAAGATGGCCTATACC
>CAZIWQ010000143.1:0-2035 GCA_964542355.1 uncultured Armatimonadia bacterium | reverse complement strand
GGCCGCATAGCCGTACTGAGTCCGCGACGCTGCGCTCAGAGACCCGCAGAAGCCACTCACAGCCATCTTGGCGCTAGAGGCCCGGCCGGAAGTGGCCTTCGCGGCCGGGTCTCTATGCGGCATCTTCCTTATTTCTTACTAACTGCGCCCCCGGTTCTCGCCATGTGTCACCTACACTATGCTGGAGTAGTTGTTCATGCAGCCAGCCGATCCACCCACTTACCAGAGGGGAATGACTCCATGCGCCGCGCATCTCTCGCCATCGTCATCGTGCTGTTTGCCGGTTGCCGCCCTGCATCCGTCCCCGCTCCGCCGGAGCAACCGGTCGTGGCCCCCCAGCCGCCGGCCGACAACGCCGCCGCGGATGTCCCCGCGTCGTGCGATGAGGTACCCGCATCCTGTGGCGTCGACGTACCCGAGGTCGAGCCCGGCGGCCTTGCCGGGACTCTCGCCGTAGGTGCCCCGTGCGGCCTCGCGATGGCCTACAAGGAGATCCGGACTGCCTTCCTCAAGCGCAATCCGGGCGTCAAGTTCCAGGACCACATCAAGAACATCGGCCCGATGACCAAAGAGGTGCGCGACGGCAAGACCAGCCTGGACGTGTTCCTGAGCCTGGGGGAGCGGGAGATCGCGACCCTGACCAAGGCCGGGGTCGTGGTGGGCAAACCAGTTCCCTTCCTGCGACAGTCCATGCAACTGATGGTGCAGAAGGGGAACCCGCTGGGCATCAAGAGCCTGGCAGACCTCGGCAAGCCCAACGTCAAGACCGTAGCAGTGTGTGAGCCGAGCCTGACGATCGGCATCGCGGGAGAGAAGGCGCTGCGCAAGGTCGGCGTCTGGGACAAGCTGGTTGAGCAGGGGAAGGTCATCCGTCCCGGTCAGCCGGCCCAGGCCAAGGAGGCGGTCATCGGCGGGAAGGCGGACGCCACCTTTATCTACGCAGCGTGCTCGAGCAAGAACTGGGAGACGGCCGACCCGGGACGCAGCGTGGCGGGCAAGGCTGACGTCGTCATGACTGTGCCCGAGGAGCTGTACGGTGGCATGTTCGCTGTCGCCGCCGTCCTGACCACTGCCCCGAACCCCGAGCTGGCCCGCAACTTCATCGAGTTCCTGCTGACGCCTGAGGCCCAGGACTCCATCGCGAGGTGGGGGTACGGCAAGATGGATGGCGCCGGGACTTCCGCGCACCGAGAGTCCAAGCCCTGAGCTGTCGCGAACCGCCGGACGGGCAGAAGGGAATGGCAGCTTCCGCCTCGCCTGACTTCGGCACGGACGCCTGCCGGGTTGGCTAGTGCCGATTCGATGATGGGAACCGTTGCGCGGCCTGGCGTGTTTGCGAGTGAGAGGTTGCCGTTGCATCACGCCCGCCGCGTGCCTTCCCGTGCGCGCCTCCATGGAGCGACCCCGACTGAACGTGAGAAGCCCGGCGAAGCTTGCCCTGGTGCTGCCCTACGTGGCGCTCGTGTGCGCAGGGCAGTTCCTGCATACGTGTGATCGGCAGGATGGAGACCTGCCGGGGCGGACCTCACCGCGGGCATTGTCGTCAACGTGCAATCCGCCCTGCGCTCCGGCCCCATCTGCTGTGGAGACGTCGGCTGCCCCGGCCCACCATCCGGGTTGTGCCGCCTGCCTCTGGGCCAGCAACAGCAAGTCGAGCCCTACCACCCCTGTTGGCTTCCTCGCCGTCGCACCATGTGTCGCGTCGGTAGTCCAGCGACCTCTCCCTATCCCCACAACGACTTCGCACGACCCCTCTGCCATTCGTGGCCCACCTCAGGTCTGAGCTTGCCTGACGCCCAAGCCCTGCGAGTGACAACCGCTCCTGCCTTCGGGCAGTAATTGCGGCGTGGCCTGTTGGGCTGGCCCTTGCCAGCCAACTGCGCTCCGCAACACCACGGAAAGGGGCAAGCACATGCGACTTGAGACCCTCCTGTTTGCGTGTCTTCTTGCGACACAGCTAGCTGCCTGGCCGGAGACGCCCGCCGCGGCTCAGCCAGCCGGGGAGACGGTGACAGTCAACAGAGCCGAGTTCGAC
>CAZIWQ010000142.1:0-10162 GCA_964542355.1 uncultured Armatimonadia bacterium | reverse complement strand
GGCCCATCGCGCGCTCCTTCGAGCGGCTGCGCGTCCGCGTCCGCAACGAGGGTGAGCCGTTCACACTGGCGGCCAAGGTCTGCGACGCCAGTGGCGCCGAGTGGACCGCCAACACGGTACCGCTCGCAGCCGGACAGGACTGGCAGTGGGTCGAGTTCCCTCGCGAGGCGTGGAAGGTCGCTTCGTGGTCGAGCGATCGCGACGGCAGGCTTGACTTCCCCCTCGCCTCGTTCACCCTGATCGCCTTCGGAGTGCGGCCCGGCCCCCGCTACCAGCTCGGCGTCGTGCGCGTGGAGGCCGTACGCCCCGATCCGCCGGTGGCGACGCTGACGGCCCTGCGGCTGCCTGAGCGCCTGAAGGCCGGCAGTGACGTGCCGTTCTCCCTGGAGTTCTCCCTCGACAAGCCATGCCGGGAGGACGGGGCGGCCCTGGTCTTCCGCCAGGGCAAGTCCGAGGTGTTCCGCGCGCCGATCCCGCTCCCGGCACCGGTCTCGAAGCTCCCGGCCGGCCAGGTCGTGTCCAGCCGGGGCGCTGCATTGAGGGTCCCAACCTATGCCCGCGGAGGTCGCTGCTATGTCGGCCTGGTGCTGGGTGAGGCTCACGTCCGCCGCGACGGCGAGAACATCGAGCAGGAGGTCTGTGTCGTGACTATCGACGCCAGACGACCGGGGAAGACGGTGGCCGAGGTCAGACCGCACAATGGTGCGCCTGCTCTGTTGATCGATGGGAAGCCGCACAGCGGCATGTCGTGGGCTACGTATCACCCGACGCGGGAGGTGTTCCGTGACTTCACGGAGGCGGGTGTGAACCTGTTCACCTTCAGCGGGACGCCCACCGAGGCTGGCTATGGGCTGTCCGCGACGGTCTGGACGGCGCCCGAGGAGTACGACTACTCGGAGTTTGATCGGCGCGTGCTGCTGCTGTTGGAGGCGAACCCCGATGCCTTCTTCTTCCCCCGGCTCTATCTGCATGCCCCGAAGTGGTGGTCGGACAAGCACCCGGATGACATTGTGCTGATGGACCCGGGCGACGGCCACTATGTGCCCTTCATCCACAGCGGCGGCAAGCCGGCACCCAGTTGGGCCTCGGAGGCGTGGCGCCGCGACACCATCGAGGGCCTCGGGCGGCTGGTGGCCCACATCGAGGCCTCGCCATATGCGGATCGGGTCGTCGGCTATCACCTCGCCTCGGGCACCACTGAGGAGTGGATGATGTGGGGGGGCAATGAGAACGAGTGGGTGGACTACTCGCCGGTCAACCTGGCACGCTTCCGGGAGTGGCTGCGGGCGCGCTATGAGACAGTCGAGCGCCTGCGCCAGGCGTGGGGGGACGAGGCGGCGAGCTTCGAGGGTGCAACGCTCCCGCCGAAGGCGGTGCGACAGAAGACGGAGCTCGGGTCGCTGCGCGACCCGGCGCGCGAGCAGCGGGTGATCGACTTCACCCTCTACAACTCGGACCTGGTGGCCGACACCATCGGCACGTTCGCGCGGGCGATGAAGGAGCTTACCGGCCGCCAGAAGATCGTGGGGGTCTTCTACGGGTACCTCCTGCAGTTGTGCGGGGAGCAGCGGCAGCAGAACGGCGGCCACCTCGCCCTCCAGCGCGTGCTTGCCTCGCCGGATGTCGACTTCCTGACCAGCCCGACGAGCTATGCGTTCCGCCAGCTCGGCGGCGAGGGGACCAGTCACTTCATGTCGCTGCACGCCAGTGTGAAGCTGCACGGGAAGCTGTGGTTCGATGAGAACGACATCCGCACTTCGCTGGCGGGGGGCAAGGTGGGGGAGTGGGGGCGACCGACCGACCTCGCGGGCGACCTCCTCCAGCAGGACAAGGAGCTGGCCAACTGCATCACCAACGCCTCCGCGCAGTGGTGGTTTGACGTCGGCTCGAACCGCTATGACGCTCCGGCGCTGATGGGGCGGATCGCGGCGCTCAGGTCGAAGGCGGAGCAAGCGCTCGCGCTCGACCGGTCACCGGCGGATGAGGTCGCCATGGTCGTGGACGAGAGCAGCCTCGCATACCTCGCGGTCGCCGACCCGCTGGGGCGGTCGCTGCTGGTCGGTCAGTTGCCGGCCCTGCACCGCATCGGGGCGCCGGTGGGCCACTATCTCGCCGCTGACCTGCCGGCGATTCGCGACCGCAAGGTGTTCCTCATCATGACCAGCTTCGCCCCCGGCGCGGCCGAGCGCCAGGCCATCGACGCCCTCAAGCGCGACGGCCACGTGCTGGTGTTCTTCTGGGCCGACGGGCTGTATCGCGAGGGCAAGCTCGACGCGACGGCGATGGCTGAGCTTACGAGCATCCCGCTGACGATGGCCCGCGAGCCGGCGCCGCTGCGTGTTGCGCTCACGGGCGAGCACCGGCTCACGGAGGGCCTCACCGGCATGACGTATGGGGAGGGCCGCCCCACGTGGCCCGTCTGCTATGCACCGGAGGCGGCCGCCGCGACAGGGAGCGAGGGCGGCAAGCTCACGGTGCTAGGCCGTCTCGCCGATGGGCGGCCCGGGCTCGTGGTGAACGAGCACACAACCTGGACGGCGGTTCACTCCGCGGCGCCGATGATGCCGACGGCTCTGCTGCGCCGCATTGCACAGCTCGCCGGTGTCCACTTCTACATCGACACCGAGGACGTCGTCTGGGCTTCCCGGGAGATCGTGGCGGTGTGCGTGAAGCAGGCCGGGACGCGGACCATCCGGCTCCCGCGGCGTGCCAGTGTGCGCGACCTGTACTCCGGCGAGGAACTCGCCCGCGGTGTGACCTCGTTCACGGCCGAGTTCACGGACCGCAGCACGCGCGTCTTCGTGCTGCGCTGATGATTCTGGTGGTCTGCGGGACCAGCAAGTCACCCGGATCAGGAACGACAACGGCTGCGAGCGGGACGCTCGCGGTCCCAGGAACGGCAACAGATCTACGGCCGGGCGAACCGCAGCTCGATCGTGATCGGGCTCCCCACCGTCCCCTCGGCGAACTCCCAGTTACAACTGGTATGGGCGCCCTCGTCGGTCGCAGTGGCGAAGGTCTGGCCCTGCGTGTTGCGGATCTCCAGGCGCGCGCGGCGGACCTTGAAGGCGTCGATCGGGTCCGAGTTTTGGATCACAACCTGGTTACCCACCGTGAGGCCGTCCAGCGCCGCGGGCGTGAGCGGGAGGGACTTCTCCGCCCAGTCGCCGGCGCCGGGGAGGTCCCCGAGCAGATGGCCGTTGACCAGCACGGGCTTGTGCGCGTAGGGCCCCCCGTCCGCACCGTTGACCTCCAGGATCAGACGACCCTCGGTGGGGGTGCCGAAGGGCTCCTCATAACGCTCCCGGCGCGTCGGGTCGATCCGGATGTCAACAGCCATCCCCGTCATTGGCTGACCGGGCGCGAAGCACTTGCCCTCCCCGTAGAGCCATTCGGTCCAGCCCGTGTAGACACCACGGTCGACGCCCGAGACGGCGGTGACACCCCCGCGCAGGTGGAGCCGCATAGAGAGGTTGCGAACCTTGAAGGCGTCGGCCACCGTGTTGTCGATCGTGATCTGGTTGTGCTCCTGCAGCGTCCTGATCGCCTCTGCAGGGAGGGAGAGCGGACTCGCCGTTGCCCAGTGGTCCCCGCTCCCCGGGGGCACGTCGCCGATGGCAACGCCATTGATGGAGACCGGCTTGTGGGCGTAGCTGCCGCCATCGACGCCGAACACGTCCATCAAGAGCTCCGCGGCTCGGACGTGCTTGAGCGCTGTGGGGCCGAGGGCGGTGGCGAGCACCTGCACGGCCACCTCCGCCTCCGCGGTGACATCGCCGGGACCGGTGGCGCGGATGCGCACCACCGCATCACCTGACAGGATGGGTTTCGCCGGGAAGCGGAGTGTCACGGATGCATCGGCAGGGGCAGCGACCGTCTGCGCGGGGACCTCAAAGCGGAGGGCCGGCGAGGTGGCTTCCACGCGGACGTCAGCCGGGGTGCCGAGGTGGCTCAGGAGCCTCACCCCGACCTCCAGGGGGGCGTCGTCGCTGACCCGGGGCGGCGCCTGGGCGGTGAGCATCAGCGGGCTGTCGATCCACAGCTCGGCGTTGCCCCCGTACTCGGTCTCGCCGACCCGGGCGGTGGTGGTGAGGGCGGCGCGCCCCGGCTCGTAGTTGGCGGGTACCGCGAGTGAGGCGGTCAGGGCGCCCGTGGTTCCCGGGAAGACCTCGACCTCCGCCTGCTTGCCGCCGAAGGGGCTGTCCACGCCCAGGACCGCCCGCGCGGGGGTGTCCGACCAGTTGTCCAGCACCCAGCGCACCGGTGTGGTGTGCCCGCGCACGACATGGAGGCCGCCCTCGAGGGCCGCAAACACCCCCTTGCGGGCCAGGACGATCGCTGCGGCGGGCCCCATGCGGGGAACGACGACGCGCAGTGTTGTCCCCTCGTGGATCAGCGGGAGCTTGTGGTACCCCCGCAGGTCGGGGGCCAGCAGGTAGGCGCCGCGCACGCGGGGGGCCTCGGGCACCCGGACCGTGAACGGCACATCGTGAACCGGCGGGGTGGCGTCCGTCGGGAGGGGGTTGCGGACCAGTGTGACGACGAGGCTGTCACCCGGGACCCGGTACAGGTTCGCCGTCATCTCCGGAAGCGCGTCGAGCGCGTCGGCCTCGAGGACCCAGCGCTGGTTGCGGAGCCAGCGGAACAGGGGGGACCAGCGCTCGCCGAGCTCGCGGTTGGACTGGCCCACCGGCTGGGGGAACACGGCGTGCGCCAGCATCTCGGCGTACGCCGCCGTCGTCGCCGGTCCCAGCGACACGATCGGCTTGCCGGCCATCGCGTAGTACTGGCTCATCTCGGTGAGATGGCGGTAGCGGGCATCGCCGCCCCCTTCGCTCATCATTCCGTCGGCGAGGGCGGCGAGCTCGATGTTGTAGGGTCCGTTCCACCAGCAGATCTTCCCCTGTGCCCGCACGAGGCGACAGGCCTCGGCACACAGTGCGGTGAGGTCGTGCCCGCCACCGGCGGACTGGTCGAAGAAGACGCCGTCGACCTCGGGGAAGATCCGCAACTGGCCCCGGAGCTGCTCGAGCAGGTACTTCCCCCATGCCCGGTCCTTGTCAGGGATCATCGCGCAGCTCTCATACCAGACGGGGATGGGTTTTCCGGCGGGAGTGAGGGCGCGGTCCCGGGGGAACTGGTCGGCGGCCCACGGGGCCCATGCCTCCGTCGGGTTGAAGTAGATCAGGCCCTTCATGTTGTGCGTGTGCAGGCGGCGGATGTAGTCATTGACCGCGGCGAGGGTCATCGTGGGCGGTTCCTGCTTCTCCACGAAGGCCTGGAGCTCACGCCACGGTGCACCCTCCGCCGGGCGCTGGTCCGGTGGGAGGCGCTTCTTGAGCGCGCTCCACCGGTCGTCGCAGAACGCCGTCCACACCGGCCGGGTAGGCACGTACTCCCCGTAGAATGGGGGGGTGCCGTGGATCTCGACGACACGGGTGCCCTGGGCGTACCAGTCCTGGATGCGCTTGTCGGGTGGCGTCCCGCCACTGCAGACAAACGGGCCCTGCAGCGGCGCGATGTCGGGGTTAAGCGGCTCAAACGGCTGGGGGAACTGGGCGAGCAGCGCCCCGAGGGCGGGCCGCCAGTCGCTCCGGGTCGCGGCGAAGTACAACCGACGCGTCACCGCGCTTCCCGGCGGGCAGGGGAAGTCGAGCGTGAGAGCCACCAGCGTCTGCTGCTCCGTGCGGGTGATCCGGGTCGTCAGGCTCTCGACGAACAACTGACCGTGCTCACCGAAGAACGCCAGCCCCCAGTTAGCGCCCCGGTTGGCGACCTGTCCGAGCGGCATCGCCGTCTGTTGCCCGGCCCCGTGGTAGGCGTATGCCACCGCGGCGCCGCCGACCCGCAGCGAGACGCGAGGCCACTCCCCGGCCGGGAAGAACGCCGCGTCCACTTCGGGCTGGAGCGGCAGGGCGAGGGTGCCGGCGAGGGTTCGCGCCGTGGCCGCGTCGTTGGTGAGAGTCAGCTCGATGAAGGGGAAGCGGGCGGCACCGTAGGCGAGGCGGAGACGGACGGCGCGTTCGGCGATGCGCCCCTCGAACGCCCCGCCGCCGACCGCCGTCAGGGCCGGAGCAGGCGACGCCTTCCCGCCTTCGGCCACAGTGAGGCTCGCGGGAGCGACCAGGACATTCGGTGGCAAGAGCGAGGGGGCACTGATGCGGGTCGGTAGCCCGGTCGTCGTCGCGGGCTCGAGCACCGGCGCGGCGAAGCCCGGGTCTGCGATTGCGCACGGAGCCGCGCACGCGGCGAGCACGATGGCGAGCACGATGGCGAGCGAGGCGGGCAGCCAGCACGGGGAAAGGGGCATTGCGGGGCCTCCGGGGGGAGCGAGAATCACGTTCGGGTGGTGGGCCACTCCTACGTGTCGCGAGCGGACCGGGTGGCCGCCATCCGCTCGAGGTCCACAAGCTGGGAGAGCTCGATGTCGGCGCCGCGCATCAACCGCAGGCAATAGCGCAGGTTGCCGACGGCGCCGGCGGAGTGGGCGTCACTACCCACCACGAACTTGACGCCCTCGCGGGCGAACAGACGCAGCACACCACAGTAGTCGCGCGTGAACTCATCGATGCCGAGCTGTGGGTACCACCAGTAGGCCTGGTTCATGATCTCGAAGGCAACGTTTCTGTCATACAGGATGCGGGCCACTCGCCGGAGGCCTTCGCGCGAGAGTTGCTCGGGGTTGATGACGGCTCCGAAGCGTCCCAGGTTGAAGGGATGGGCGATGGCGTCGACGACCGGGTTCTGGGCGGCATTGGCGATGGCGGCGAGAACGTTGTCGTGGTAGCGCTTCACGCTGGCCGGCGGGTCGAGGCCGATGCCGCGCGTGCGCATGCCGAGGTCGACGAGAACGAGGCTGACCCGAGCGGCATCCTCGGGCTCGACACTGACGGTCCCCTCGGTATCCAGGATCACGCCCTCGAGGCCGGCGATGACCTTGATCGGGCTGGTGGCATCGAGGGTGCCGGCCACGGCCGCCTGGGCCCGCACCGTCTCACGGCTCGTCTCGGGCAGCACGTGATCGGTGAGGGCGATGCAGCGCAGGCCGCAGGCCTCCGCCGCGCGGACATTCTCCTCCGGCGAGTTCCGCCCATCGGAGAAGCTGGTGTGCGTATGTGCGTCGTAAGGCAGACTCTCCATGGTGAGCCCTACCGGAACATGGTGCTCAGGGCCGCGAGGCTGCGGGACGCGAATTCCTCCGGCGCCCGGGCAATGTCGAACAGATCGACGGTGTAGTAGCCACTGTAGCCGTTCGCCTGCAGCGCGCGGTGCACGGGCACGAGGTCGAGGTCGCCCGCTCCGGGCACGAGGTGCCGGTGCACTCCCGCAGCCATCCCCTCGATGTGGGTGTGAACGATTGCGCCGCCGAGCGAGTCAATGGAGGCGGGCACATCGGCGTCAGTCAGGAAGGCGTGGCCGACGTCCAGGTTGACCTTGAGCTGCGGGTGTGCCATCTCGTCGAGCAGGCGCCGCATGTCGGCACAGGAGTGGAGGAAGTGCCCTGGCTCGGGCTCGAGGGCGAGCAGGACGCCGTTGTCGTCAGCGCACGGCAGGAGGGTGGCGAGGCACCGGCGGAACTCGTCCCACTGCTGGGCTTCGCGGCCGGGCACAGCCTTGCTGGCGTTCAGAATGAGCACCCGGGTGCCGAAGTGCCTGGTGAGGGCGATTGCGCGGAGCTGGTTGGCTGCCCGGAGCTCCGCCGGCTCGGCATCGCCGTGATAGCTGACGCTGGCAACGCTCAGGCCGGCGTCATGCGCGGCCGCGGCGATGCTCTCGGCGCCGTGGGCGTCGAGGGCTTCCGGCCGGGCCTGCGGGTGCTCGAGGCACAGCTCGACCCCGTCGTAGCCGATGGCTCCGAGCGACCGGAGCGCTGTGGGTAGGTCCCAGTCACGGTAACCGGCGGTGCGGAACGCGAAGCGCGGGGGCGCGGTCATGTCAGGCCTCCGGGTTGCCATCCGTGGGCCCCGACGAGCGGGACGAAGTGGCAACTGATGCTCTGGTGCAGGCGGAGCGTGCCCTGCTGCCTGGTGCCGACGATGCAGGTCTGCAGGCCGCGGTCGCCCACCGGGGCCACGAGGCGCCCTCCCTCGGTGAGCTGCTCCACCAGCGGCGGGGGCACGGTCGGGGCCGCGGCGGCGACGATGATGCGGTCGAACGGTGCCGCCGCCGGGTGCCCGAGCGAGCCGTCACCCTCGAGCACATGCACGTTCGTATAGTCCAGACGCGAGAGTACCGCGCGCGCGCGCGCCACCAGCTCGGGGACGATCTCGATGGCATACACCTCGCCTGCCAGGTGGCCCAAGACGGCGGCCTGATAGCCCGAGCCCGCGCCGACCTCGAGCACGCGATGGTGCGGCTCGGCGGCGAGCAGCTCGCACATGAGGGCCACCATGTATGGCTGCGAGATGGTCTGGCCGTAGCCGATCGGCAGTGGCCGGTCCTGGTAGGCAGCGGGCTGGTCCGCGGCGGGGACAAACTCGTGGCGGGGCACCGTGCGCATCGCCGCGAGCACACGCGGGTCGGCAATGTCCCGCGCGGCCAGTTGCGTCTCCACCATCAGCATGCGCTGTCTGTCAGTGGCCTGGTGGGGCGGCATGCTAATCCTCCTGTGGCAGCGGCGGCGGGGCGGCAGGCGCCGGCCGCGGGTGCGAAGGTGCACCCGGGTCTGATGACGAAACAAAACAGACAGGCTCCGCCGGGCTGACGCCCTCGGCCACACACCGTTCGCGGGCGCGGTGCGCATGCTCCGCGTGCCCGCGGCAGGCTGTGGTCGGGTCGGGGCCGCCGGCTGGTCCACCACGGTGGCCGCGTTCGCCGGGGAGCGCGCTCACCCCACCGGAGTGTGATGAAGGGAGGCAAGCGCGATTGCGCGGTGGCCGCATGGTTGAGCCACGTGCCCGGCAGGACTGGCAGTTGGCGTACGAGTCAGATATCGCGGTCGCCCTGGTCCGCGGTGCCCTCCTCATCGTGTTCATCCCTGCCGTGTACTTCATCGGTCCGCACACCCCCGCGGATGTGTGGACGCAGGGCATGCTGTGGGTGGCGGTGGCGTTCGAGCTGGCCCTGCTGGGCTCGTTCCTCCTGCGGGTCCGTCTTCCCCTCAAGCGAGTGTCGGCCCTGGTGGTCGACCTGCTGATGATGACTGCGGCCATCCGCTACGCGGGGCACCTGCCGGCTCCGGAGGGGGCACGGACGTTGCCCGAGTTGGACTGGATGGTCGCGATGTACTACCCGATCATCATGGTGGCGGCGATCTGGTTCGGTACGATGGGCGCGGTGCTGGCCGCGATCTGCGCCAACATGCTGTATGCTGTCGTCTGCCAGCAGTTGGCGGCGAACTCACCGTTGGTGTGGGTGGGGCACGGTCCGGCGATGCTGCTGGTGGCCATCGCCGCGGCCTCGATTGTGCGGGCCCGCGATCGGGAGCGCACGTATTCCTCCCGGCTCGAGCAGGAGATGTCGCTGGCGCGCCGGCTGCAGGAGAACATGCTCCCCGCGCAGTTGCCTGCGGTTGCGGGTCTCGATGTCGGGGTTCGGTTTGAGCCGGCGCGGATCGTGGGGGGAGACCTGTACGACGCGATCGCCCTGCGGCCCAGTCGCCTGCTGCTGTGCGTGGGGGACATGGCCGGCAAGAGCGTGCACGGCCTGGTCCACCTATCCCTCGTCCACTCTCATATCCGCGCCGCGGCACGACAGGGCCTCGAGCCCGCCGAGATCGCCGAGTTCGTCAACCGCAACGTCTATGACGAGCTCCAGCCGGATTCCTACGCCGCCCTGTTCATCGCTACTGTCGACACCGAACTCGGCATCCTAACATTCGCCAACTGCGGCCACCTTCCTCCTCTGCTCGTCCGTGCCGGCGAACAGTCTGACTGGAGCGAACTGGGGACACACGGGATCGTGATCGGCGCCAAGCGGCGGCCCCTGTACCAACAGCGGGTCATCCCCTTCCGGCCCGCGGATGTGCTCGTCTGCTATACCGACGGCATTACGGAGGCGCGCAACCGGCGGCGGGAGGAGTTCGGGGCGGAGCGTGTCCTGGCACTGGTGCGCGAACGCCAGGACGCGGATGCCGATGCCCTCGCCGAGCGCATCGTGGCAGCCACCGACCGGTTCAGCCACCAGGCCGCGGTCGACGACCGCACGGTGCTGGTGGTGAGAG
>CAZIWQ010000141.1:7265-10163 GCA_964542355.1 uncultured Armatimonadia bacterium | reverse complement strand
GGACCGCACGCGCTTCGCACGTGACGACACGACCGCGGCGGCCGCCCCTGTCGGGGCTACGACGACAAACCCGTCAGGCTCATGGGACGGCACCGCGCACCAGGCTCCTGGCACACCCCACATAGCGCTTGAAGTTATTGCCGCGTGGCGTTACCATGCCGGCACGTGATCCGCAGCTTCCGCGACCGGGATGGGGACCGCGAGGGCCAGCTCGGCATTCGGGTCAATGAGCTGGCCCTCGTAGTCCGGCCCCTCCAGACGCTCGCCATGGTGGCCCGCCGATCCGCTATCCTGACGCCCATACCCCAACCTCGACAGGAGACATGTCACATGACAGGCGGCCGGATGGCTTCATCGCTGGTTGTGCTGTGCTGGATGGGCGCCCTTGCCCTGGCGCATGGCGCCGCCGAGCCCGTGACAGTTAGTCGCGGCGAGTGGAGCGCGACGCTCGGGCCGACCGGCATCACACTGCTCCACGGCGGGGTGACCATCTCCCGGGGCTCATACCTCAATGTCTTCAAGCCCGGCTACCAGGGCACGGTGATCGGCACTGCCGAAGCCTGGAAGCAGGGGACCGCGCAGGCCTCCGCCGACGGCCACACGGCCACCCTGACCGCCGCTGTGCCCGGCGGCTCCCTCACGTACGTTGTCGCGTTGGAGGAGGTGGCCGTGCGCCTCAGCCTGCGGGTGACCGTAGCGGCGGGCGCCGAGCCGGGCCCGGTCGAGTATGCCATCGCCCACATCCCGGCCGACGCGCTGGCCGAGGGGGCCATCGAGACCATCAACACCGCCGGCAGCGTGACGGCCCGCGCGCCCATCCCGGCCGAGCCCGCCTCCGGGGGGCTGGCACCAGCGGCTCCCGTGCTGACCTTCCGGACGCCCCGGCGCAACATCATCTTCGAGTCGGCCGACTTCGGTACCCTCTATCCGTTTGATGGGCGGCACGAGAGGTACGGCGCCAAGCAGGGCATCTGGCCGTTCGCCGGGCCGAGCGTGAAAGCCGGAGAGGAGACGGTCACCGTGTACACCGTACGCGTCGAGCCGCCGACCCCACCCCGCCCGGCCGGCCGCATCACCATCGGCGACAGCACGCCGGCCACGGGTATCCTCCGCGCAGCGGAGGCGACGAAGCGCGAGGTGCTGGCTGCCGAGGAGCTGGCGGCCTATCTGGAAGCCATGACGGGCAACCGTCTGGCGGTCACGGCGGCCGCCGACAAGCCGCCTGCGGTCGGCGCCCTCGTCATCGGCCGGCCGGCCGTGGAGGCCGGACTCATCAGCCCGGCGGAGCTGGCAGGTGTCGCGCCGGACGGCTACGTCGTGAAGGTCAAGAACGGGCGGGTGGCCGTCTGTGGCACGCGGGACGTGGGAACCGTCTACGGGGTCTACGCCCTGCTGGAGCATCTCGGCTGCCGCTTCTACGCCCCCTCCTGTGAGGTGGTGCCTGAGAGCGCGGCCCTCACCATCGCCGACTGCTCGCTGGTCGACAAGCCCTGCTACGAGTTCCGCAATCTGGCTGGCAACCTCAAGCTGGGGCATACGCCGTCGGACGACATGATGGCGCCCGGCGCCATCGGCGAGCCGGGCAACATCGTCCACTCCGCCGCCTACCTGCTGCCCTTCGACAAGTACCACCCGGAGCATCCGGAGTACTTCGCCCTCCAGAAGGACGGGCGGCGCCTCAGCCGCGAGTTCCACGGGGAGCACTTCGACGTCCACCTCTGCCTGTCCAACCCCGAGGTCCGGCGCATCAGTGCCGAGCGCATGCTGGCGCTCATGGACCGGCAGTCGGACCGCAAGTTCTTCGGGGTATCGCAGGGCGACGGCTTCGCCTGGTGCCAGTGTGACAACTGCAAGGCCCTCGACGCCGTCCCCGGCGTGGAGATGACCGACCGCCTGCTGGACTATGTCAACTTCATCGCCCGCGAGGTGGCCCGCAAGTACCCCGACAAGCGCATCCTGACGCTCGCCTACACGAATGCCACCTCGCCGCCGCCAACGCGGGTCATGCCGGAGCCCAACGTGATGGTGCAGTACTGCCCCTACCCGCACCGCACCGATTGCAGCAGCCATGACCTGACCTGCGCGAAGAATGCACAGGGCTACGCGGACCTCAAGGGGTGGCTCGCGAAGTGCCCGCAGAACATGTACATCTTCGACTACCCTACTGGCTATCAGAACTGGTACGAGCCCTTCGGCAGCTTCTGGGCGATGAAGCGCAAGCTGGACCTGTACGCGCAGGGGGGCGTGCGCGGCCTGTTCTACTGCGGCACGCCGCAGAACTTCCGCGACCTGTTCATCTACGTGCAGAGCAAGCTGCTGTGGCACCCGGAGACGCCCGTCGAGCCGCTGATCGCCGCCTTCATGGCTGCTTACTACGGTCCGGCGGCGGTGCCGGTCCGCCAGTACTTCGACTACCTGTCGCGGGAGGTGGAGGAGCGCCCCATCCATCAGCAGTGCGAGGCGGCCAGCCCGCACACGGTGACGGCCGAGTACGCCGACCGGGCCCTGGGGATGTTGGGGCAGGCCGAGGTGGCTGCCCGGGGGAACCGGGCCGCCCTCTACCGCGTGCAGAAGGAGAAGCTGTGCGTGCTGTTCGGCGACCTCAATGCCCGCAACCCGGTCGCCGGGAACCTGGCGGTCCCTGGCGACAGCTTCGCGCAGCGGCTGGCGGAGTTCTGCGCCATCGGCCGGACGCACCGCATCTCCGACTTCGTCCGGCGCGTCCCCACCACGGACTGGCTCTACCGCATCGCGCGCCTGCGGACGAGCCGCTCCCCCTGGTACTCCGATCCGCTGATCGACCGACTGGTCCGCGACCCGGTGGCGACCCTCGCCCGGGAGCAACACAAGTACGCGCAGACGGCAATCGCCGGGGGCTGGCGGCTGGAGCTGGACGGC
>CAZIWQ010000141.1:0-7255 GCA_964542355.1 uncultured Armatimonadia bacterium | reverse complement strand
CGGCTTCCGGGGGCCGATCGGGCCGCAGGAGTACGCCCACGAGTGCCCGGCGCGGAAGGCCGTCTGGATCTACGGGGTCGACAGCGCCCATCCGGCCATGTGGACGGTCCTCCACCTGGACGCCGCCCCGGCGCGGGCGGCGCGGCTGATCCTCACGGCCCAGGATGATGACAAGCCCGGCGCGGTGAAGGTGCGGATCACGATCAACGGCCGGGTGGTCTTCGAGGGACCCAACACGGCGGCGGAGCGGAACTGGTCGCCGCAGGAGGTGGCCATTCCCGCCGGAGTGCTCAAGGCCGGAGACAACGAAATCCGCATCGCGACAGGGGAGAAGTCCACGGCGCCCGACCAGGGCTGGTTCATGGTCGCCGAGTGCCTGGTGATGGTCGAGTAGCAGGGCGCAAGCAGAGCGGCCGGAGAGTCGTGCTGAGGCCGCGAAGCTACGCTCAGAGGCTCGCAGAGGCCACTCACAGCCATCTTGGCGCTGGCGACCCGGCCGGAAGTGGCCTTTTCGGCCGGGCCTCCGGAATCATCCGTAACAGAGCACCAATGTTCCGTCAAGGATGAATCTGTGGGTGTGCAGTACCGCCCCGTGAGCCAGGCGGGGTTGGGGTCGTAGGCCCGCAGGGCGGCCGTCGCGCTCTGCACCACCACCCGCGGGAGCTGGTGGGGGGGCGGACAGCCTCGCCCCCCGAGGCATGACCTGCGGAGGAGGCCCTCTCGCCGTGAGACCCCATCGGCCGGCCGGGTTTGCAGGTGTGGTGTTGGCCTTGCTCGTGCAAGTGAGCGGGGGTTCCGCCGTCGCGCAGACCTCCGGGTCTGCGGCAGCCTCGTGGGAGGGTCTGCTCAACTCAGGGGAGTACTGGCGGATTGTCGATGCCTCGCCGTCGGGCTTCGGGGGGTCGCGGGGGTACGCCGAGGTCCGGGCCCGCGCACTGCTGTGTCTGGCCGCGCAGGAGTTCGCGAAGGTGCTGACTGGCTATGCCGCTCCGGCGGACGCGCAGATCGCGCTTGCCTGGTGGCGGTCGCTAGCTGCCCTGGAGTGTTGCCGGAGCGTCCAGGCACCATGGGATGGCGAACGTCTGGGCCCCTCGCCGCTACTGACCGACGAAGACCTGGGACGCGCGATCGTGCGGGCGCTGCTTTCACAGCCTCCTGGGTTCTGTCTTGCCCCTCGCTACGTCGACTCCAGTCCGGATGGCAAGCTGCTCTACGTGCTGCGCCAGCGCGAGGCACTGGGCCTGTGGGAGGTTGTCGCGATCAGCACGCGGACCGGACAGGTCGTGACCGGGCCGCAGTGCGTCGAACGTGACCTGCCGGCCTACGAAGACCTCAGTCGCGACGTCCGGTGGCAGGGCATGGTGCTCTCCGGGGACGCCAGGTTACTGTACCTGACGGGACCTCACGCCTACATCCACCCCGACTCCCTGATCCTCGACACCGCCTCGCTCGCGCACGTTGGCACGTACACGGACGCGCAACACGTGATGCTCCCCGGGCCCGACAGCGGCGGGTTCTACGCTCTGCAGCGGAGCAACAACGCGGCGCACGGCCCACTGATCCGCGCCGCGACGCCGCTGCCGGACTACCGGGGGCGCATCGGCCCCTTCGACACTGGGTCGGGGCCGGCCGACACCGTCGCTGCGCCGACCACCAGTGCGGACCTTACCAACCCGGGCTGGGAGGCGCAGGCCTACCCGCTCTACATGACCCGCGACCGCGAGACGGCTTGCGTCCCCATGGCTCGATCCAGCCACCAGAACGTCGGCACCCGGCCGGTGCGGAACCTCAATGTCGCGGCCTTTGGCTACGCGCCGTTCTCGCTGGCACATGGCCGGTTCACCGGCGCAGTCCGCGCCGACACGCTGACGATGGCGGCGCGCGGCACCGCGGAGCCTCTCACCGTCGCGCCCACCTGTCGGGCAATCCCCGCCGAGGGCATCATGCCGGGCAGTGGCCTCGCATGGGTGTATACGCCGGACCACTGCCTGCTCGTCTTCGACCCCGGCGAGCTGCGGCTGCTCGTGCGGCTGCGGGAGGACGAGTACGGGCTGGGCGATCGCCGCACGGACAAGCTCAACTACTATCCTGAGGGCGGGGACGCCTTCACGTGCCTCCGCACACGTGGGCCGGGGGCCGGGAAGCCGGCTCTGATGCTCAGGCTGGATTGGGGCGACGACGTCTTCCCCGGCCGGGAGGAGGCGGCAAGACTCCTTGCGGCCCGACCGGATGTCGACTGGGTATCCGCGTTCCGCAAGCATGTGGCGCAGTTTGACTGTGCCGAGCGGCATCTGCTCCTCGCCTGCGCTCTGTTGGGCGCCGTCCGGACGGTTGGCGGCTCCCGGCAGCTCAGTGCCGCCTTCGACCGCGACTACGACAAGCTCCCCCGCCTGGAGTTGCCGGCACCGGTGCCGCCGAAGCCCGCCCCCCCTCAGGTCCTCTTGCCCGCGCCGTGGCGCATGGCGCATCGCTGGGTGTGCCCCAGCCCCGACGGCACGCGCCTGTACGCCCTCGGCGTGCCACAGCGCGCGAGCATCAGGGATGATCGGCGGCTTCCCTTTGGGCTGAGTGTGTGGGACCTACCCACAGACGACGTCGCTCCGCCGCGCCACACGCCACGGGCGACGCTGTCGGTCGCCCGGGAGGGCGGCCTGCGGGCCTGGCAGGGGATGGCGATCGAACCCTCCGGAGCATGGCTGGGGTTGGACGGGGGCTCTGGTAGTGCCGCTGTGCTGGGCACCGATCCGCCCGGGTGGCGCTGCTGGCTGGAGGGCACGGCCCAGGCCCGAGTGATCCCGCTGCCCGGGGGGAAGTGCCTGGTCCTGCACCACGCAGCCGGGGTCTTGCGGGGCACCGACGATGAGGTCAAGCGGCGACGCCTCGAGCTGTACCAGATCGGTTCCGACCCCAAGACCGGGCAGACATCGGCGACCAACCTCGGGCAGGTGCAACCGCTGCTTGACCGCCGCTATGGCTTCGATCCCGACCCCGTCCTGTGGCGTGAGGATGGCAGCCAGATCGCGCTCCCCATCTCGATGGTCTGGGGACGCGGCCCGGCCGCCCCCGCTCACTATGCCTTCGCCATCTACGACGTGAGACAGCACAGGCTCGCCGCAACCATCGATGACTTCCTGACACCGAATCAGTACTGGAACCCCTACTCCAAGACCTACTGCTATCACGGACCACGGGTCGTCCCCGTCATGGCGCGGTTCCCGTGGTGCGACCTGCGGTGGCGTCACTTGCCCGACGGCACCGTCGAGGTGCTCCGGACGCCGGAGGGTGCCAGGCTCCTCGCACTCAACGAGGACGAGCAGGGCAACCACGGGGCACCCTACTGGCTCTCGACCGCCTGGAACACGATGTGGGGCATGGGGCAGGCAAGCGGCGGTGGTACGGGGGGCGGAGGCCTCACCATCATGGTGCCGCGGTAGCCACGACTCCGGGGACACTCCGCTCAACTTCGGGCCGGGCTTGCCACGGCGCAGTGTGCGCCCAGCCGCGACGGGCGGCCGCACCGGTGCCGTCACCGGATGTGGACCACGGCCACATCCTGATCGGGGATGCCCACCGTCATCTCGGCGGAAGCATCGGTCTTGATGTCGGTCTCGAACACCGTTGCCACTTGGCCGGGCTTCACGTCCTGGTTCCGCAGCGTGACCTGCAGCGGCTTGTCGCCTTCGTTGAAGAGCAGGACCAGGCGCTCGGTACCACGCTTGAGCACCAGCACGTCCGGGTACTGGAGCTTGTCGCACACGGCCAGGCGGTCGTCACGCTCACCCTCGTGGAACAGGTCCTCGTACGTCGCCAGGATCCGGGTCGCTTCGCCGATCCAGTACAGCATGCCGCCCACGCGATCCATGGAGGTGCACAGGTCCACGCCCAGTCCGAGCGCCGCGACAATGCGCAGGATCTCGCGCTTCTGCAGCTTCGGATCCTCATAGTCGACCGCCCCGCTCAGGAAGGCCTGCGGCTTGGTGCTCCGCGCATAGCAGTGCCCCATCGCGAACTCCTGCCCCATGACCTGGGCGCGGCTCAGTCCGACCTTGTCGCGGAACATGACCATGACGTCGTCGAGGTACTTCTGTCCGGCGGCGTTGCCCGCTTCGTTGCCGGGGACGCCCGGGAAAGCGAGGTCGATGTTGCCCTGCAGGGCATGCCACAGTCTCGTGTGCGATGACCACGAGTAGAGCATGTAGGGCTTGCCGAGCTCATTGGCCGCCTGCCGGGCGATTGCGGCCACCTTCCCATCTAGCCCAACACGGAAGGCATCCCACTGGGACTTGTAGTTCTTGAAGATCGCGGCGTCGGAGAGGTCCGCGTCTGCGGGCAGGTTGGCCCACTTGCGGAACTCGGCTTTGCAGCGGTCGCAGAAACACCAGCTCCCGGTGCCGTCGCGAGCGCCACTACCCGGTGAGCCATGCGCCGGATCCCACGCCACCTCCTCCCAGTCGCTCCAGATGATGGAGGTCCCGGGGAGCTTGCTCAGCATGACCTGGTAGGCTCCCTTCACCTCCTCGAGGAAGGCCGCGCGCCCCTCGCCAACCACGTAGGATGGGCAGTACTGATCTCGCTTCTCCCACGTCTCGCTGTCCTCAAAATAGCGGGCCCGGGCCTCGGGGTGCTCTTGCAGCCAGCGGTAGCCGGGACGGGACGTCGTGTTCCGCATGCCGTAGAACGGATAGTTGGACCAGATGATCAGTCTGCCGCCAGCCTTCAGCACCTTCTCCGCCGTCCTGGGTGATGGCCCGATCCAGGTGTTGAAGCCGGCCTGGAGCGACTGGCGCATGTGCTGCTCGTAGTGCTCCGGCGAGAACTGCGCGCCGGGATAGTAGCCCGAGCATGGTTCGGAGCAATACTGGGAGATCATGATGGTCTTGCAGAAGCGGCCGTCGATCGGCGGCAGGACGCGCACCGGGATCTTCTGCTCGAGCTCGGTGAAGTTGCCCCTGGCCACCCGCCGGTAGTACCACGCCGTCGTGCGTTCCATCCCCGACCACTTGTCGAGCAGCAAGGGCAGGAACTGCCCGGTGATCCGGTCCGGCCCCACGCTGGTCTTGGCCTCGGAGATCCGGTAGCGGGTGTACGGGCGGCCGCCATGCTCCGTTGTCTCCGTGGCAACCCCCGCTGGCCGGACATTGTGCAGACTGCGCCCGGTCTCGTGCATGATATCCAGCAGGCGGAAGCCCGTCGGGACATCCAGGATGAACTCATAGCTCTCCAGCGCGAACGGGAAGTGCGAATAGAGCATCAAGGACAGGTTCTCCATCGCGCCCTCGGAGATGCCCCATTCTCTGATCGGCGGGTTGATGCACCGGTCCGGACCGTCATGCCCCGCGTTCCAGAGCAGCGCCTGGCGCAGCAGCATCCGTGGCGCACCGCCGGCCACCCACAGGAAGCCCTGCGCATCGGGTACCGCCAGCGGCCATTGGTTGTCGTCAAAACCCCGCGTCCCCCACGCCGGGGCCTCCTGCCCGGACGCGCGCCAGCGCCCGTCGGTCAGGGGGTCCGCGGCGAGGCGCACCTTCACGCCCGGGTTCGGGCCCTGCGCCCGGGCGTCGATGCCGAAGATGGTGATCCCCTCGCGGATCCGTGTCTGCACCGGCTGTCCGGGCTGCACCGCGATGACTTCTCCATTGACCACGAGCTGCGCCGACGCATCGCGGGTCTGCAACTCGACCCGGACCGGAGTCGATGCCAGCACGGGGCCGCCTGGGCCGTCGGACTCGCTGCCGTCGTCCTTAATCAGTTGCACGTTGTCATACCAGGCCGTGGCGCCGCTGGAGATGTTGTAGAGCATCAGCATGGCCTCGAGCAGCTTGTCACTGGTCTGAAAGCGGAGCTCGTAGTGGCCCCAGGCGCCGGCCACGTCACCTGGGGCCGGGCGGTCCCCGCAGCGACGATAGGTCCACTCCACGCCCTTCTGGTCGCGCTCGATGACATCGACGCTGATGGTGCCCGAGGAGAACTTGGTGCGCTTGATGTCACAGCGCAAGACGTACTTCGTGGCAGGCTGGAGTCTGAGGCCTTGCATGGCGTTGACGAAGTAGTTCGCGCCGCCTGAGCCGTCGAGCCGGATGGACTTGCCACCCATGGTCGCGGTGGTGGTGTCGATGGCAATGCGCGCGGGTTCGCGCAAGCCCCATCCCTTCAGGTCGTCTTCAAAGCTGCCGTTGACCACGGCACTTCCGGAGGCGGCCTGCTTCTGCGCCACCAGCGCACTGAATGCGGCGCCCAACTGCTGCTGCGCCGTGGTCACCTCCGCGGCAACCGGCGCACCGCGGAAGCTCAGGGAGGCGAAGTTCGCGACGTCACCAAAGCCCCGCTGCACCGGCGCCCAGGATGAGAACCTCTCGCTGCGCGGTTCGCCGGTCACGTTGCGGGCGACGTTGAACTTCCACGTGTCGCCCTCCTGGGGTGTGCGCCCCACGACAGCGAAAGGAATGCGCAGCTCCAGGCACCAGTCGTCGCCGGAGACCTGGGCCTTCGCCGTCCAGTCCCATACCGTCTCCGCTGCCTCGCCGTTCTTGCCATTCCAGCGCGCGCCGGCCGTGTTGGAGATGAGTTGGTAGTAGTCGGCTCCCGCAGGTGTAAGGAAGACCTCAAGGCTGTCGTCGTCCCACAGGGGCTCGCAATCGCCCGTCAGCGGCTTGATCAGGCGACTGAACGGCTCCTTGCAGCGTGCCGCCAGGTACAGTGCATCACTGGACCAACCGATCCGGAAGGACGTCGGCTTCCTGTATGCGAAGCCCTCCGCCTTGAGAACACGAAAGCCTGTCGCCTCGGGCAGGCTCTGCCAGACGGTATCATCGAGCTTCCCGTCGATCGCGGGTGGTGCGGTGACACGATAGCACGGGTATGGCGGCGGCTGCTGCGCCGCGACCAGAGAACCGAAGACGAACGGGGCAAGCGCCACAGCAAAGAGAGCCCTTCGCATTGGGTCGCAACTCCTCAGGGTTCGGAATTCCGGAAGTTGACGCTCGGGTGTAGCGGCGACGGGGTCGACGTGGTTGGGGGTCGAAGTGGGGGTAGCCGGGGACGACGACGCGAGCGAGGGGAACCATGGGCGGAGCGTAGCACAGAGGAAGGAACGGGGTCAATAGCCACGTTCGGTGCCGTCGGAACTGGGCCGGGGGAGCCACGCCGGGCCCCACGCACGGGGCCCAGTCGCGTAGGCCGACCGTCCCGACGCCGCTGTTCTTCGCGTCGTTCCGCCTGCCTGTCATCCTGAGCCCAGACCGCGCAGCGGTCTTCG
>CAZIWQ010000140.1:0-10171 GCA_964542355.1 uncultured Armatimonadia bacterium | reverse complement strand
GTGCCAGCGGCGACGCCGGCAAAATGGCACACTTCGTCGCGCGGTGCAACCAGGCCGCCGCGTGCTGAGCGCGCGGCGCGCGGTCAGTTCGGGAGGCGGGTCATCAGGCCGTTGACCCGCCGGACGAGGTCGCGGATGTCAAACGGCTTGGGGATCATCTCATCCTCCGGGCCCTTATCCCCCTGGGGGATATAGCCGCTGACGATCAGCACCGGGATGCGGGCGTCGGCCTGCTTGACGCGGAGGGCGAGGTCGCGTCCCAGCAGGCCGGGCATCTCGTGGTCGGCCACCAGCATGATCGGGGCGGGGTCGGCGCGTCGCGAGTTCTGCTCGAAGAGCGCCCACGCCTGGAGGCCGTCGGAGGCTCCCAGCACCGTATAGCCCTCCGCCTCGAGCACGGAGATGATCAGGTCGCGGATCGCATCATTGTCATCGGCGACGATGAGGGTGCCGGTGGCATGGCCGGCCCGGGTGAGCGGCGCGGCGGGGGTGGAGTCGTCCACGAGATCCATGTGGGGATGCGTGGGCAATCGCATGGTCACGGTCGTGCCCTTCCCCGGCTCGCTCTCGATCCCCAGCACGCCCCGATGGCGGCGCACGACGCGGTCTGCCGTGCTCAGGCCGAGCCCGGTCCCCCCCTCCTTGCCGGTGGTATAGAACGCCCGCGTCGCATTCGCGAGCACCTCCGGCGCCATCCCACAGCCCGTATCGCGGACCCGCACCTCGACGCAGCCGTTGCGGTAGGCGGTTCCGAGCTCGATGATCCCGCCCTCCGTGAGGGCCTCGAGGCTGTTCTCGACCAGGTTGAGCAACACCGTGCGCAGCGCGACCTCATCGCCCGGGATGAGCGGCACGTTCGCGCGGCGCAGCACGAACTCCACGTTGCCGCGCGGGGGGACTGCGGTGCCGCGCTTGAGGTCGACCACGCTCGCGACAATCTGGTTCACGTCGACGATCGAGGGCTGGAAGCTGACGTTGAGGCGCACGAAGTCCTTCACCCGCCGGATGATCTTCGAGCAGTCCTCGGCGGCCCGCGCGATGCGCGCGGCCTGAGAGGTGACGTCCAGCATGTCATGCCCGGGCGGGGGCGAGGGGTCCAGCAGCGCCAGCAGGATCTGTGAGCTGGTCAGGATCACGGTGAGCAGGTTGTTGATGTCGTGGGTGATCGAGGCGGCCATCTCACCGAGCTCGCTGAGCCCGCGGACGGACTCGAGGTCTTCGCTCAGCGAGGTCTGCACCGACTGGAGGCTGTCGAGGGCGCCGGCGAGCCCGGCCCGATCGGCCGGGTCAAGATCCGCGGCCCGGCCCACCAACAGCGCGGCCATCTTGGCGAGCTGCCCCGCCATCAGCTCGGCGTCATGTTGCCGCCGCCGCACACTGAGCGCCTTCTCCACGATGCGCTCGACATCCCGCGCCGAGTAGGGCTTGGTGAGGTAGTCAAGCGCCCCATAGCGCACCGCCAGGCGTGCCGACTCGACTGCGGCATAGGCGGTGATGATCGCCACCGCGACGTCCGGGTAGCGGCTCTTGACCAGCGTGAGGACCTCGGTGCCGTCCATGTCCGGCATGCGCAGGTCCAGGAGCACAAGGTCCGGCTGCTTGCGCTCGATCTCGCGCAGCGCCTCGCGCCCGCCGTCCACAACGCGGACATCGTGATCGGGCTTCAGGATGATTCGCAGTGACTCGCGCGGACCCGCCTCGTCGTCAACAACCAGGATGTCACCCCGCATCAGGCATCCTACTCCTTCGCTAAGGCAGCGGTGTCAGTGCCGGCGGCCGGCGCGAGCGCGATCCGGAACACGATGTCGTCGTCTTCGACATCGGCCGTGAGACCCCCGCCCTGGCTCTCGATCAGCCGTTGGCTGGCCGAAGGACCAAGATCGATCTCGGGGTGGTCGAGCACATACGACGGATCCAGCAGTTGGTGCGGGGGGTCGCCGCGAGGGGTGCCGTGGTGAGCGCGCACCAGGATCGTGACTGCCTGGCGGCCCGCGGAGGCACTCTCCAGTTGCGCCTCCACGGTGACGTTCTGGTGGTCGGGGCCCTGCCCGTAGCGCAGCAGATGGGCGATGGCCGGCACCATCACGTCCGTGTCGACGCGGACCGTGGGCAGCCCCCGCGCCACCCGCGCCTCCACGCACGCCGCGCCGGTGTCATCGAGAGCGGCCACGCGCTCCGTGGCCAGCCGGAGCAGGTCGGCGATCTCCACGGCTTCCAGGTGCGCCGCCGGCGGCTCCGACAACGACACGAGCTTCGCCACCAGGTCATCGAGGCGCGTGACATCCCGCTTCACGTGGTCGGACCAGAACTGGCGGAACTCGGGGTCCTGGGCGCGTTCGGGCAAGAGCTCGGCGAACGTGTGGATCGTGGCCAGCGGGTTCTTGATCTCGTGGGCGAAGCGGGCCATCACCTGGCTGATGATGTCACTGCGCTCCACCTTGCGCCGCTCCTCAGCCAGCGCGCGCTCGGCCGTGACATCCTCCAGGAGCAGCACGCTCCCGATCGGGGCGTCCGGGGGCGTCCCCAGGCAGCGAGTGGAGACGCGGAGGAACACCTGACCGCCGAAGACCACGACCTCCTCGCGCGTGCGTTCCTCGCCGTGGCGGAGGCCGGCATACAGGTAGTCGCCGAGCGGGGCGGGCAGCTCGCGCAAACTGCGGCCCGTGACCGGCCCCGCCGGCAGGCGCAGAACGCGCGACGCGTACGGGTTGCACACGCATAGCCGGCCGTCGAGGTCGGCGGTGAGCACGCCGCTCTCCATCGCCGAGAGCACCTGGTCGATGTAGTTGTTGCGGTTCTCGAGCTCACGATGCAGCTCGACCTGACGCGCCGCGGCGGCCGCGTTGGCCGAGAGCATGAACAACGTCTCCGCCTCGCTGGCCAGGTACGGGCTCCCGATCGCCTTCGGTCCCACCACCATGAAGCCCCGCAGCACGGCCTGCGAGAACAGCGGGAAGGCGAGCACTCCGCCACAGAGCTCGAGTTGGCGCAGGGCGCCGGCGCCCTCCGGGGCGAGCACGAGGGCGTCGCGGGTGATGATCCCGCGGTGACGCTGGAGCCAGGTGGGGAGCGGGTCGTCGGGGCCGGGGCGGAAGACCTCCTCCACCACGGGAGGCAAGCCCTGTGAGCGGGCCAGCGCAAACCGGTCAGCGCCGGGGGCCTGCCACAGCAGGCAGTAGCTGACACACTGCGCCAACTCGTGAACGGCGTCGCAGTACGCTCCCAAGAGCTGCGCGAGGTCCCAACTGCCGGTCATGCGCCCGATCGTCCGGTAGAGCACGCTCTCGGGGACGGAGCCATGGCTGGTGTCGCTGATGACGGCGGCGGCGGTGCCCCGCTCGAGCGCCGCGGCCAGCCCCGGCACTCCGAGGGGAGCGTTGCGACCCGCGGCGACCGCGGCCACCACCGCCTCGACCTGGGTGGCGAGCTGCAGGTCGCCGGCGGGCATGATGACCCAGAAGTCCGGATCCAGCGCGCCCTCCGCCCGTGCGCGCTGCACGACCTCCTCC
This sequence comes from uncultured Armatimonadia bacterium, assembly GCA_964542355.1. Taxonomy (GTDB): domain Bacteria; phylum Armatimonadota; class Zipacnadia; order Zipacnadales; family JABUFB01; genus CAZIWQ01. The sequence goes on along the minus strand of CAZIWQ010000140.1, from coordinate 6,662 downwards.
GGAGCCAGGCACACGACGCGGCTCTCCGGATGGAGGCTACGGAAGAGGGCCACGAGGGCGGTGGCGCGATCCGTGAGGTGCTGGATCTCGAAGCAGGCCAGGTCCACGCTCACGCTGGCAGGCACGGCGGCCGCCAGCTCGCGCGGATCCACATCCAGTACCGTGCCGCCATCCGCCAGCACGCTCCGGACACGGCCGGCCCACGCCTCGTTCCCTGAGCTGATGAGTGCAGTGATCATGAGGGGGCTTCCGCTAGGGCCTCGTATGCCGAGATGATGGGAATCCTGAGCGTGAAGGCGGTGCCGGCATCCTTGTACGACTCCACGATGGTCGTGCCGCCATGCTCGTCCGCAATGGTCTTGCAGATCGCCAGCCCGAGTCCGGTGCCCGACGCCTTGCTGGTAAAGAACGGCTCGAAGACCCGTTCCAGGTGTTCGGGCGGGATGTAGCTTGACGAGTTCCACACCCGCAGGCGGACCTCGCCGGGCTCACCGGCCCCCAACGCTTCGGCCCGGGCCGACAGCTCGATGCGTCCCCCGCGAGGCGTGGCGTCGAGCGCATTGAGCAGCAAGTTGAACAGCGCCTGGTACAGGCGGGGGCCGTCGCCACGCGGGCGCGGCAGCGTTGGTGGCAAGTCCACCACGATCGCCACCTCGTCGGCCTGGGCGCGCGCCCACACCGCCGTCACCACGCTCTCAAACAGCGCCGCCAGGTCCACCGGTTCGCGCACGAGGCGCGTCGGCCGCGCCAGTGTCATGAACTGTGACACCAAGTCCTCCAGGCGCGTGATCTCCGATTGCGCCACCTTGACGAACGACTCCCGGAACTCCGGGTCGTCCAGCCGGCGCGGGGCCAGCTCCGCAAAGGTGCGGATCGCCACGAGCGGGTTGCGAATCTCGTGGGCCATCCCGGCCGACACCGCCCGGATGAAGCGCAGGCGCTCGGTCTCGCGCTCGACCTGATGGAGGGCATCCTCGGTCCGCAGGTCACGGAACACGGTGCCGGCGCCCTCGCAACTCCCGGTGGGCCCCCGGAGGACAAACGTGCTGCAGGCCACCCGCAACTGGCGACGGTAGTCTAGATACACGCGTTCCCCCGAGACGGTGGTGCCGGCCGCGACAGCCTGGTCGAGCAGGATCTGCAACTGGCCCGGCAGTACGCTGGTGCGGTTACCGACGAGCGCGCTCTCCCCGCTTGCCAGCAGATGACAGGCGGCGGGATTCACCAGCCGGATCGTCCTCGTCCCGTCCACCACCACCACGCCGTTCTCGAGCTGGGTGAGCACCTTCTCGGTGCGCTCCTTCTCCGCGATGATCTGGTCGCGGAGCTCGGCGTTCCGCGTGGCGATCGCGGCATGTGCCGCGACACTGGTCAAGAGGTCGAGGTCCGAGGCGCGATACATGTCGCGCGACAGCTTGGGCCCCATCACCAGGAGGCCGATCGTGGCCTCCTGCCAGCGGAGCGGGACGACGACCGTGGCCCCAATCGCCTCCATCGCGCCGAGCTGCTGAGTCGCCGTCGCCACCGGGCCGAACCGCGCGAGCTGCTCGGCATCGAGTGGCTCGACGAGCGCGTCGGCCGCCAGGCCCTGGATGACGGAGGCCGGGAGGCGGCGGTGGGGGTCGAGGACGTGGGGCGCCGCCGCATCCGGGTCCACCGTGCCGGCATGTTGGTAGACACCCGTCGGCCGGCGCAGATACGCCTCCACGAAGCTGGCGCCGAAGAACCGCTGGGCCTGCACCAGCATCGGCAAGAGGGTTGCGCCGCCGGAGGGGCTGTGCACGATCGCCGTCCCCAGGGCGCCCAGGAGCTGGCCGATGCGGTCGCGGTCCTCCTGCAGCGGACGCACGAACAGGCCGCGGAAGGCGCTGTAGACCGGCGTCAGGGCCGTCCCGAGGACGGCTCCCAGCACGACCCACACGATGGCGGCGCGCAGGGGGTCGGCGACGAACCCGTCCCCCCGCCCGACCAGCACCCAGATGACCGCGGCGCCCACCGGTACGAGCGTCCCGAGTGCCAGCATCGCCGCGGCCGCGCGTCGCTCGAGGCTGCTGAGGTCCCACAGTCGGTGCTTGGCGATGGCGATGCCGATCGCCGCGACCGTGATGAGGTAGCTCACCACTCCCCAGCGGCTGGTGACGTTGACCTCGGTCACCAGCGGGAGCACCAGCAACAGGACGGACATGATGCTCTCGCTCACAACGGTGCCGGCGAGCACGTAGATGATCTGCAGGCGGGCCACGCCGCGCAGTGTCCTGACCTTGCGCCACAGGACGATGTTAAGGTACACCAGCAGGGCGCCGACGTATGTGGCCAGGATCAAGAGCGGCCACCCCAGCGCGACCTGGGGGACGCCGGCGCGGACCTCGACCCGTGTCACCGCTGCCGGAAGCGCCATCGACACCACGGCCAGCAAGACCGACAGATGGAGCCACACGCGGTGGCGCCGTGGCGCCGGACGCAGGCGGTCCGGGAACACCCACACGAAGTCTACGAACGTGACCACCACGTAGGCGCCGACCACATGCACGAGCCGGAACAAGAGTGCCAGCCACACCGGGTCGCGCGTGAACTGGATCGCGTAGGTCCCGAGCGCCCAGGCCGTCACACATCCCGCGTGAACCGCGAACAAGCGGTTGGAGTGGCGGTCGGGGGCACGCAGATAGGCGACCAGCCCTAGCAGGGCCGAAGCTACGGCAGTCGCGATGTCGGCAGCAACGTAGGGGTCCATGGCAGGCGCTCTTGTCGCAACCGGGCGGTCAGGCCTCAAACCGGCGGAGGACAAGCACGGCGTGCGTGCCGCCGAAGCTGTGGCCGTTGATGATCGCCGTATCGACCTGCGCGCGGCGCGCAACACCGGGCACCACGTCAAACACGCACTCATCATCGGGTGTCGTGTGGTTGAGCGTGGGTGGGAGCGTTTCCGTCGTGATCGCCATGCACGTCGCCGCCGCCTGGAGCGCACCTCCCGCGGCGAACGGTTGGCCGGTGACTGCCTTGATCGAGCTCACCGGCACTCGATAGATATGCTCCCCCAGGCCCATCCGCAGGCCCCGCGCGTCGGCGACGTCGTACTGCTTGTTGCCGATGCCATGGGGACAGACATAGTCGATGTCGCCCGGGGCGATGCGCGCCGAGGCGAGTGCGGTCGCGAGGGCCCGTGTCAGGGCTTCACCCGTCGGCAGTGTCACCACCATGTGATAGGCCTCGCTGGCGACCCCGTAGCCGATCACCTCGGCGTAGATCCGCGCGCCGCGATTGAGCGCATGCTCCGCCGTCTCCAGCACGAGCGCGCCGCCGCCCTCCGCCGCCACCAATCCGTCGCGGTGCTTGTCATACGGCTTGCACGCGCGGTGCGGCTCGTCGTTGGTCGTCGACAGGACGCGCTGGCGGCACAGCAAGGTGAAGACAAACGAGGACATGCAGGCTTCCGAGGCTCCGACAACCATGCAGCGCGCGTGTCCGTTGCGCAGGGCCTCCATGCCGCGCGCCGTGGCGATGACCGCGGTCGCGCAGCCGGTACCCTCGGACATGCAGGGCCCCTTGAGCCCCAGCTCAATCGCGATGTGGCTGGCCGCGGCGTGCGTCGGGATCTCGTTGATCGCGCTGGAGTCACACGAGCGGATGCCGTCGTGGAAGATCGTGCGATAGTGGTCATCGGCGACATTGCCGTTGCCGGCGGTCGTCGAGCCGAAGGTAACACCGATCGAGGAGCGGTCGATCCGTTCGAGATCGAGATCGGCGTCCTGGAGGGCGAGCCGCGCCGACGCCACGGCGAAGTGCCCAAAGCGGCCCATCTTGGCCGCCTTCTTCGGCTCGACATAGTCGTAGGGATCGAAGCCGCGCACCAGGCCGCCGATCTTGGAGGACAACTCACTGACATCGAACGTATCGATCCGCCGGATGCCCGATACCCCGTCGCGCACGCTGCGCCAGAAGGCGTCCTTGCCAATGCCGGCACAGGTCACGACACCGATGCCGGTGATGACCGCCCTGCGCGCAAGGGGGATGGGCCCTGACATGGTTGGCTCCCGGTTCGGCCGAGGCGAGGCCACTCCCGCCGCCTCCCCCATGCTCCCCGGCGATGTGCGAACGGACGCGGCGACGGCGCTCCGCGAGCGACCGCCGGACCCGGCTGGCCGTAACCCCCGTCACCAGCGGTAGATCGCCTGCAGTTGGTGGGTGTCGGAGCCGCCGAACAGGCCGGCGGCGATGTTGTCATTCCAGCGATCGATGAAGGAATAGTCCACGCGCCAGCGCTCACCTGCCAGCCCGAGGCCCGCCGTGAGGTGGCTGTCGTTGAGGCCTGCCCGCACGGCGTAGCGCGCCTGCGGGCAGAACTCGGCTCCCAGATGCCACCCGCTCAGGGAGCCGCGCGTCGCCCCGGAGAAGGTGCTGGCAGTCTGGTACTCGATGACGGCGGTGAGGTCGGGGCGGACACGCCGCGAGGCCCCCACGGCCAGCAGTTCAGAATGGAAGACCCGTTCGCTCGGCCCACTCAGGGCGACGCCGCGGGCCCGTGCCGTCTCCTGGTAGTAGTCATAGACCACCCCGACGTGCCCCTCGGTTCCCCAGGCGTAGACGAGCCCTGTCCGCGCCCCGATGTCCGCCTCCGCCTCCACATCAATCAGCGTCGGGCCACCCGGGATCGCGAGCGAGTACCCGATCTCGGTATGCGGCGACAGGCTGATTCCCGCCGCCAGCCGTGGGCTGAGCCGGCGCCCGTAGTGTACCGAGACATCCTCCTCGGACAGCTCGGCCACTGCGGACCCGACCCCGGGGAGCAGCACCTGGCCCGAATGGCTGCGCAGTGAGAACAGACTGATCTGCAGACCGTCGCGCCCGCGCCGCAGGGGCAGGATGTAATGGGCGTGCTCACTGACAAGATCGGGGCCCTGGTCGAAGCTCGTGGAACTCACCCGCAGGCCGGCGTTCGGCTCCGCCGCCAGTGCCGCAAAGGCGGGGTTCGCAAACCCCAGGTCCTGCACGCACGAGATCGGCCCGCCCATCCCCGACTGCCGCGTTGTCGTTGCCGCGGACAGCCCGAAGGGATGCACGAACGCATAGCTCTCCATGCCCTGGCCTACGGCCGCCACCGGCAAGCTGCCGGCCACCAGGCACAGGACTGCCACCGTCAGTGCGAGAGTCACGACTGGGCGCACGCGGGTTCCCCCCGATTCTGGCCGGCGCGACGGCGAAGGACCGGCGCTCTGCTGGATATCATCACTGGCTCAATGCTGGATGGACATGGCGTGAACATCCATTGTAGACCGGAGCGCACACCACCGTCAACGCTGATTGTGACAGAGTCGGCGGGGCGCGACGTGCCGTGCGCACCAGACCAGACCTCGGGGTTACCCCGCGCGTATGCGCCAATGGCGTAGGGATATCCCTGATGCTCCTGGCACCCACTTGCGGCTCAGGCTCCCCGCGCAGTCTGTCACCCTGAGCGCGCAGGTCGAGCATCCTGCTCGACGGCGCGAAGGGTCTCGTCTTGCGGCACTGATCCGTCAGGCAGGTCCTTCGCCGGCGGAGTGCCGTACCGGCGAAACGCCGTTCGGATCGGAGTTGCCCCGTGCGCAGCTCGGGACGCAAGACCGCGTCGTGCACGGTCGCCGCGTAGGTCGAGCGTCCCGCTCGACACGCCTCCCCGCCGACTGGGACGGTCGGCCTCCGCGACTGCGGCTCGTCGCTCGCCGCAGGCCCTCGCCGTCCGGCCCCCCTAGGGGCCCGCAGCGTGTGCCCACGCCGGAATGCGGGCACTGGCGCCCGGTGCGGCAGCACGGCTAGTATGCCCCGCGGCCACCGAGGACGATCGGCACCGTCTTCAGGAGGATGCTCATGTCGAGCCAGATCGACCAGTTGCGAATGTAGTAGAAGTCGTACTCGATGTTGTCGCGCAGCGGGAGGTCTTTGCGCCCCAGGACTTGCCACAGCCCGGTGAGCCCGGGCTTGGCGTCAAGCCGGCGGCGCTGCCACGGCGCATACTGCTCGACAATGAACGGCATCTCGGGTCGCGGACCGACGAGGCTCATCTCGCCCCGCAGGACGTTGAGAAGCTGGGGCAGCTCGTCGAGGCTGGAGCGCCGCAGCCACCCGCCGGTGCGGGTGATGCGCTCATCGTCGGGACCGGCGGGGGCCTCGGCGTAGGGGTCACTGGCCGGCAGCATCGTGCGGAACTTGAGCATCACAAACGGCCGGCCCCGCAGACCGATGCGCGTCTGCCGGAACACCGCGGAGGCCCTGGTCTCGCGTCGGATCAGCCACGCGATGGTGAGCATCGGGGCCACGAGCACTACCAGCAACAGGGCGCTGAGCACGATGTCCATCAGGCGCTTGGCGGCGACGTGCCACGTGGGAGGCCGGCGGGAGGGCAGGGCGATGACCGGGAGATCGGCCAGCCCCGAGATCTCCGCCTGCTCGGTCAGCACCTGCAGCGGGCCGGCCACAAGCTGGAACTCGACCGGCATGTGTTCACAGGCCTGGATCGCCGCCATGAGCGTGCCGACCGGCACATCCGACCACGCCACCAGGACCTCATCAATCGCATGGCGCTCGACCACCGCCGCGAGCTCCCCGAGATCGCCCACCACCTCGTCCGCGGGCACTTCCGGCGGGGAATCCGAGACGTGGGTCTATCGGGGCTATCGGAGTCGGTATGC
>CAZIWQ010000139.1:8536-10184 GCA_964542355.1 uncultured Armatimonadia bacterium | reverse complement strand
GCCGTCGCCGTTGCGGTCCAATTGCTTGAACCGCTGCTCCGGGGTCATGTGGGCGCCCGGCTGCTGGGCCAGGACGGTCAGGGTTGCGCAGATGGTCGCCAGGATCACTGCTGCGTATCTCATTCGCGTTGCTCCTGCAGTCATGGCGTGGCCTGCCAGACGCCCTTGTAGATCCAGGCCATGTTGGGCTTGGGCGGCTGCTCATCCGGCCCGTTGAAGCACCCGCCGAAGTAGTAGGTGTTGGGCTCATCTGGGAAGGGTGACCTCTGGACCGTGCGGGTGCCGCGCAAGTGCTGCCCGGCGGGCAGGCCCGAGTGGATCTCGCCCCATTCGTAGACGCCGGGGGCGCGGCGGATCAGGAAGTAGGCGCCGTTGGCGCCCGCGGCCGGGTCATCGGGGTGGATCAGGAAGAGAGTAACAAAGTGATCGGTCTCGCCGGTCACCGGGTCAGTGAACGGCTCGAAGTAGTTGAGGGCGGCACACTGGCATCCAGCGTGCGGGTGCTGCTTGCTGCCCCCGAGAATCTGCGGCGGGCGGCCGAACACCTTCGTGAAGTAGTCGTTGTAGTTCAACTCAGTTACGGCGCGGTGGTCGTGGTGGGGCTCAATGCGGACGATGATCGGTTCCGGAGGCCACTCCACTCCCACCAGGATGACCTCCTTGCCGCTGCCATCCTCGGCCGGCACTGCGGTGATGCCCCGGTCGGTCTGGTTCCAGGTGGAGTACTGAGGATCGTAGTTGAAGTACACACGCTCCCACGTCGCCTGCGGACCGTCAATCCGGCGGAAGATGCCGCCCTTCTGGTTCTGAACGGTCAAGCCGCCGTAGTCGGTGGAGGCATAGAGAGAGCCGTTGGACACGCACATGCTGTGCACGCGCCCGAAGGTCGCGGCCAGTTCATCCCCGGCGGACCAGCGGATGCGCCCCGGCGCGGACCGGTCATAGGTGCCCCGATACATCCCGCCGCAGGCTGCTCCGACGAAAAGGCATTCCTGGCCGGTCACCTGGTCGCGGTGCACCCGCATCGCGCGGACCGATGAGAACCCGCGCTCACCGTCCGGCACGGGGGCCACCTTGCTGATGATCCAGTCGCCGGTAGTGTCATCGCGAATGGCGACCGTGATGAAGCGGTTGCCGGCGGTGACGGTTCGCGCGCCACCCTCACCCAGTTCGCGCCCAAACACGTCGCGGGCGACATTGCGTCCGACGGCATCACGCGCCGCGGTTTCCGGCGTCGCCCGCACCGTCTCACCCACGTCCCAGATGCCCGCCACGAGCATTTCGACCGGCTGCGACAGCGGCTTGCCCGCGGCGTCCCGGGTGAACCGCACCACCTCGAGACAATCGGTGCGCAGGTAGCGCCGGCCGAAGGAGGCGTCCACTTCCCAGTCCCCCTGCGAGTTGGACTTGCGCAGGACCTGGCAACCGGTGTAGCTCGGGTCGCCGTTGTACGCCCGCGGGTCAGTGAACACACTGGTACTGGCGAACAGCTCGCCCCGGTAGGCCACGATGCGCATGAGTTCCTGACCGGTGCGCATCCTCCCCTTGGCGTCAACAGTGCCGGGGGTGTAGTCGCGGGTGAAGGTCAAGCCCTTGAGCTGCGTGGGGGGCGGACCTCCCGTGAGAGAGAGCGTTGCCGGCGGCTTCA
>CAZIWQ010000139.1:3540-8526 GCA_964542355.1 uncultured Armatimonadia bacterium | reverse complement strand
GGTGGTCGGCGCAGGCGCCGCGGCAGGAGCAGTGGCGTCGGTGGCCGGGCGCTGCGTCGCGGCGGGCGCCGGTTGCCCGAGTTCATCCGGGGTGATGGCACCATCGCGATTGCGGTCAACCCGGTCGAACCACGGCGCGTCGCCGGCCTCCTCCTTCGTCACCCGCCCATCGCCGTTGCGGTCGAACTGCCGGAAGCGCTCCGTGGCCGTGTTCCCGGCGGCCGGAGCGGCCGGCGGTTGCGCGGCGGGTTGAGCCGGGCTTCCCAAGTCTTGATCGTGACGTCGCCTCAGGGCATCGTGCAGTGGTGTCAGCCGGCCGTTCACAGCCTGCTGCTGCCGCGTCAGGTCGTCCGTCGGCGCGACCAGCGCGTCCGCCAGCGTGACACCCTCCATCTTGGCGGCCCGTATCCCCATTGCCGTCAGGACCGTGGGCGCGATGTCAACCAACCGCGCCGGCGCCGAAGACGTGATCCCCTTGCGCAGCCCCGGACCGGCCATCACCAGGGGCACGTGCTGCGTGTCCCAGGTGACGGTCCCGTGGTCGCCCTTGAAGTACTCGCCCGACAGCTTCACATTCCAGTTCTCGGCGGAGAAGAGCACCACATCGGCACTCTCGGCCGAGGCGTAGGTGCTGGTCAGATACGCATAGCAGGCGTCCAACTCGGGATCAACACTGACGACCGAACTGCCGGCCGGCAGGTAGCCATAGGCCCCCTGCGTGTCTCGGGTCTTGTAGTACACGCGATGGATGCCGGGCATGCGCAGCCGGGCGATCTCTTCCGCCGCTTCGCCCGCCTGTGCGGGGTCCTTGACATAGAACTCCAGGCGGGCTGCGGTTCGCTCCATCCCGTACTTGCTCACGGTTGCGGCCATTGGCTCTTCATCAATGGTCTGCAGGTTCGGGGCCATGCCGTGATCACCGGTCACGACGAAGACCGTGCGGTCGTAGAGGCCGGCCTGGCGGTATGCCTCCATGATCCGCCCGATCTGCCGGTCGGCGTTGCCGACCACCGCGGACATCGTGGCCCGGTCCAGGGTCGCGCCGACCTTGTGGCCGGAGTTGTCCGTCTGCGGCAGGTTGATGAGCAGCACCTCGGGCTTGTCCCGGGCGAGGATCTGCAGAGCCAGATCCACGGTCCACGTGTCGCCGTCCCAGGGGTTGACCAGCTTCCGCGTCAGGGCCGGGCTCGCCATGATCTCCGGGGCGGCCAGTTTGCCGGCCACGCCAAGCGGCTCCAGCGTGAGGCCTGGCTCAGTGCCGTAGCCGCGCTTGGGGTCGTACCGGCAGTACACGATCGTGTCCGCGGAATCGGCGCCTAGGGCCGCCGCCGCATAGGACTTGTCCGAACTCAGGGCCACGATCCGCGCATCCGGGAACGCCTGCTTGTACACCGCCCCGAGGCTGCCGCAGCCGGAGGCCGTCATCACCTGGTTGACCACCCCGGCCTGCACGCTCTGCAGGCTGGTGGGCTTGAAGACCTTACCCGTCTTCGGATCTCGCCAGTGGAAGCCGATGATGCGGTTGGTCCGAGGGAACGTCCCGGTCGCGATCACCGCGTGGCCCGGTGGCGTGTCATTGCGCAGGTGTCCGACCCAGGCCTGTTCGTAGCTGACCCCCTCGGCCATGAGCTTCCGGATGGTGGGAATGTCGGAGAAATCAAGTTATTCCGGGCGGCAGGCGTCAATTCATATCAGCACCAGATAGGGACGCCCATCTTCGGCGACGGCACGTGGAGCGGTGGGGGCAGCGGGGGTCGCCGGCGCGGTGGTCGGGCCCGCAGTCGGCCGACCGGCGCCGGCCCGTGCTTCCACCAGCGTCACTACACCGTCCTTGTTGGTGTCCAGACGCCCGAACCACTCGCCCGGCAGTTCCTGAGGTGTGAGCTTGCCGTCGCCATTGCGGTCCAGTTGCTTGAACCGCTGCTCGGGCGTCATCTGGCCGCCCGGCTGCTGGGCCAGTGCTGCCACGCATAGGCTCAGGCCAAAGACAATCGTGACTACTCGCAGGTGTCGCATCATGATCCTCCCTGATTGGGCAGAGTGCCCTTGCAGATCCACGCCGTCGCACCGCGCGCCCCGGTGCTCCCCGTCTGGCCCGTCTGGTCGAAGCCGCAGAAGTACCACGCCTTGCCAGCCTCCTCGGGGAAGGGCGACGGCCGGATGCTGCGGCAGCCGCGCAGGCCATACTGCGACTCCGTCAGCGGATTGTCAGGCGCCCAGATACGCCCGTGGCGGTACTGCCCGTCGGCGTAGCGCACGAGATACCAGGAACTCTTGCCGAGCTCGTTCCCCTCGCCTTCGGGGTACACCACCCACAGGCCGATCAGCCACGCCTGCTGCCCGGTCTTCGGGTCCTTCACGGGCAGCATGTCGTTGTAGGCGAACGTGCTGATGCCCATCCGGCGCCCCCAGTGCTCGGCGAGGTAGCCGCGGACATCCAACTCCACGGTGGCGTGGTGGCCGTTCTTCAGGTCGATGCGCTCGATGGTGGCATCACGGGAGTCCCAGGCGATCAGCAGGTCCTCATGGGTCCCGTCCGGGGAGGGCACGGCGGTCATGCCGCGCAGTTGCGCCGTACGCAGGGAGCGGCCGGGCTGCTGCGGGTCCTCCCACTCGGGCACCGGCACCCACTCCCAGCGGGCATTGGGCCCGTCCACCCGCCGGAAGAGGCCGTGGTCCTTGACCGGACGCTCCTTGAACTGCCGCACATCCTCCTTGGTCGGCCCGTAGGCCACGCCGGCATACTGCACGCCGTCCGCCTCAGCCGCGCACAGGAAATGGCCGACCAAACCGCCCAACTCGGGCTCGGCGTCCCACGCAATCAACCCCGGTTGCGCGGGGGCATAGACGCCTCGGAACAACCGGCCGGTAGCGGAGCCCGCGAAGACATAGTGCACACCGGTGACGCGATCCACATGATCGAAGATGCAGCGGACCTCGGTGGTGTGGTTGGTCTGTTCGCGGTTCCAACGCTCCGGCGAAAGCACGGACTTGGCCCACTTGCCGGTGGCGTCGTTGCGCGAGAACACGACGACGGCGGCGGTCGGCTGAGACCGCCAGGCCCCAGTCCCGGCGATGAGCACAGAGATGGGCCGGTCGAGTTTGTGACCCTGGCCATCGGTCGTGAACGCCACGGACTTGAGGAAGCCCAGCCGGATGAACTCACTCCCGGCCTCGAAGTCCACCTCCCAGGGGGCCGTGGCGCTCTTCTTGACGAGAATCTTCGGGTTGACCTCAGCCACCTTGTTGCCCGGCGGCATGTAGCTGGTTGCGCAGTACAGCATGCCGTTGTGCGCGACCAGCGCGTTGGCTTCCGTGGCCGCCCGCAGGGGGCTCCCCTCGGGCTGAGTGCCTGCGTAGCAGTCGGTGGTGAAGGCGAGGTTCAGGAAGGGGCGGTCGGCAGCCTGGCGCAGTTCCGGCTCCTGTCCGGTCGCCGGCTTAGCCTGCGCGCCTCCAGACTGACCACCAGCGAAGCTCGCCGCGGCCTCCTGCAAGGTCACGAAGCCGTCACCGTCGCGGTCCATCTGCTTGAGCCGCTCGGCGTTGGTCAGTTCCTGCGGGCTGAGCTTACCATCGCCGTCGCGGTCGGCCTGCTTGAAGAGCGCCTGCACCTGCGGCGGGATCTGTCCGGCGGCAGGCTGAGTTGCGCCCGTCTCGGCCGCACCCGCTCCTGGAGCCCCCACGAACTCGAACAGGGCCGCGCCCGGACCCCGCGCCATGAAGAGCTGGACCGTGCCACCGAAGGTCGAGAGGGGCGAAGCGATCTTGACCCCGGCCGCCACGAGCGCATCATGCACCACTGCGGCGTTGTCTACGTTCGTGGTGATGTAGCGGAAGCCGAGCGCCTCGGGGATCTTGTCCTCGTAGGTCGGGCGCTCCCCCGGCGGCGCAGCCACGCGCCAAACGAACCGCCCGAGCCGGTAGCGCGCTTCCGCCACTCCCTCCAGCATCGGCGGCCCTTGTGCTGGGAGCTTCTCGAGGGCCAGGGCGCTCCCCAGGAACCGCTCGGCCGATGGCAGGTCCGCCGCGAGCAGGCCGATCTCAAGGTCGGTGTCTCCGGCCCCGCCGGTTCCGACCTCGCGCAACTCGACCGCGTTGCCGTCCGGGTCGGTGGTGCGACCCACGCGCCGTCCCGCCTGCTCGCTAACCGTGGGGGTAGGCAAGCCCAACTGCTGCAGCCTCCGGGCCGTCTCGGCCAGGCTTGCCACCGGCAGCGACACGAGACGCATGCCGTTGGCGGCAGCGATCGCCGGGTCGCGCTTCGGGGGCGCCTGCGGGTAGAGACGCAGCTTCAGACTGGACTGGCCAACCGCGAAGATGTGCATCGCCAGCCCGCCACCGGAGCCAGGCGGGTCCGGCCGCTGCTGCAGCCCGAGCCCCTCGGCATAGAACTGCCGTGCCTTCTCCCAGTCGCTGACATTGAGGCACAGCGCCTGGGGCTGGGTCGTCAGATGTGCGGCCAGCGTGAACGGTCCGGCCGGAGCCGCCGCCGGTGGCGCCCCGGTCGCCGTCGGCGTCGGCGTCGGGCGTCCCCCGCCGCCCGCCATCGCCGCCTTCGCCTCCTCCAGCGTCACCACGCCATCCTTGTTGGTGTCCAGCCGCCCGAACCACTCGCCCGGCAACTCCTGCGGCCTCAGCTTCCCGTCGCCGTCGCGGTCCAGTTGCTTGAACCGCTGCTCGGGCGTCATCTGGCCGTTTGTCTGCTGAGCCACCGTGGCGGTGGCCAGCGCGACCGTGAGCAGTAGCAGTGGAAGCACCGTTTCTCGTCGCATCCTCGTCGTCTCCTCTGAACTGCTGACCGGGGAGGCCCGCGGTGGCAGGCCTCCCCGGTCCATGTCTACTTGTTGTCCAGGAACCAGTACGCCTGGGACGTGGTCGTCGCGCTGTTGCCGTTCGCCGTGTCGGTCCCAGTGTAGATCTGGTCCGGCGGCGTCCACTTGCAGAGGCCCTGTGCGGGGCGGGGGGGGGGGGCGTCGGGGGGGGGGG
>CAZIWQ010000139.1:0-3530 GCA_964542355.1 uncultured Armatimonadia bacterium | reverse complement strand
CCGTGGCCATCTACGAAGCACAGGTTGGTGCCGTCGTTGTGCAGGGCCAACGGGCGGTACGCGCTCTCATAGTTGCTGATTACATACGAGATGCTGTCGCCGTAGGCGATGGTCTCGGAGGGCTTGGTGATCTGCCCCAGGGCCCGGCCCCAGGTGTCCGCCCCCAGGTAGCGCCAGTTCCAGCCATAGTGCGTGCCGATGTTCGGTGATGCCCCGACGCGCACGGGCGCGTTGTTGTTGCTCGGACACAGGAAGATCTGACTGTTCTTGATGTACGGGTCGAGCATGTCCGGCCAACCGTAGGTCGAAGCGGTGTTGCGGTGCAGATGCAGCACCTCGTCATAGTCCTGGGCGTACTGCGCCATTGCCAGGCCCAACTGCTTGAGGTTGGACAGACAACTGCTCTGGCGGGCTTTCTCCCTCGCCCGCGCGAACACCGGGAAGAGAATCGCTGCCAGGATCGCGATAATCGCGATCACCACCAGTAGTTCGATAAGTGTGAATCCTCGTTTCATTTCGTTCATGCTCCTTTGCTTGGTCGGGCCTGCGGCCCCTGGGCCAATTGGTCTGGCCATATCACTGGCAGATCGCATGATCTGCCCCTTGCCGGGGGAGTTACCGCAGCCGCGTTGCACCGGAGCAATCTTGGCGTTGAGACGCCAAGCGGGTACAATGTGGTTGCGGGCCGGGTCTCCGATCCCCCGCACTTACGGGCTCGTCCGGGTGCATCCGGGCGAGCCCGCTTCACTGTACTCAGCGCTTCCCCTCCTTTGTCTTTGAGGATGCCAGGACGCCGTGCGTGATGACCTCGGTCAGGCTTTCAAGGAACGTGTCCCGGTCGTGCTCCCAGTCCTCCGGCTCAGACCGCGCCACTCGGGCGATGAAGCCGCGGGTGGCCAGGGCGATGATCTGCAGGCCCGCGCCCGCCGCCTCGACCCGCACCTCCCCCCGCTTCACTCGTTCCTCCAGCAGCGCTCGCAGCGCGTCGCCGACCACCTTGTACTGCTGCGACAGCTCCCGCTGGGCCTCAGGGTCGCGCTGAGCCTCGCGATGCAACACGCCCAGCCACTCGCGATGGGCCCACATCGTGTTCAGGTAAGACCGCGCGAAGCAAGCCAGCGCCGCGCCGAAGTCCAATTCTGCGAGTTCATCCGTGGGCAGCTCGAACAGACCACGGGGACCGCACTCAGTAACCGCTGCCTCGAAGAGGTCCTGCTTGGTCGGGAAGTACCGAAAGAGGAGGGATTCCCCCGTGCCAGCATGTTCCGCTACGGCACGGGTGGTGGTGGCCGCAAAGCCTTGCGAGGAGAATAGCTCCACGGCGGCCTGCAGGAACTGACGTCGTCTGCGTTGGCCCTTCGGGCCCATGCGCGTGACCCCGGGATGAATGTGAGTAGCCACTCACTTTTGTAGGTAGACGAAACCGCGAGCGACTGGGTTCACCGCGCCGGTGGGGACAAGATGCGTGGCAGTGGTGGGGGGAAGACGGACTGGGTCTCAGACGTCTGGGAGGTGATGCGCGTGGACGACAGGCCGCCAGGCCGCTCGATGCATCCGGCATCCGATGGTACGCTGGCAGCCGAGGAGGGGCAGCGACGGCAGACGAGGAGAAATCACGTGGCGGCGTCGCGCGTAGCTGACTCAGTCTCGTTCACCTGCCAGACAAGCTGGCAGAGGTCCGTCGGACTGGTCACCCGCACCCGTGACGGCCGAGCACATCACCCGTCCTGCCCCAGCAGCTCTCGGATGAACTCGTGCTTGCCCGCCGTGTATGACTTGCGGTCGTTGGGGAACCTGCGCGCGAGGTCCAGCTTGAGCTCCCTATAGCGCTCGCGCGCACCCGCGTTGGATCGCAGCAGGTCCCGGAAGGCAAGGTAGCCTCGCCACTGACTGTCTGAGTGCTCGACGAGGTGTAAGTGAACGGCACGGACCTCGGGTTCGGTATCCTTGACCAGCAGGTACCCGCCGTCTCGCCCGGCATCGCCGCGGTCGAGGTAGCCGCAGACCGCGAGACATTCCACGATGGCCGGGATGTCATCTCGTGAACGGATCGCGGCGACGATGTCGAGGATGGGCTTGGCAGGCAAGCCCGGGACGGCCGTGCTTCCCACATGCTGGATGTCCAGCACAAGGCCATCCAGGGCTTCCCGGAGCAGGGCGGCCTCGGCCGCGAACAGCGGCGCCCATTCAGCGCAGTGCTCCACGACGCGTACCGTGTGGCGTCTGAGCCCGATCAGTGCTTTCGCCGACGCAAGCGTCATGTCGCACCTCCTGACGCCGCGGCGAGGCCTCGCCCGGCGGCCTCCCGCGCCAGTATCTCCCACGCCTTCGCGATGTAGAAGCGGTAGTTGGCCAGTGGCGTGCCATTCGGGATGCGGTGGTCCAGGCCGAGCACGCAACCACCGGTCGCTACCATCGGCGGGATCTTGTACTCCAGCTCGGCCACGATCTTCGCCTCGCTCCGCCGTAGCACATGCTTGTCGATCCCGCCGTGGAAGGCCAGGCGCGTCCCGTAAGCCTGGCGCACCTTGACGATGTCCATGTTCGCCGCCGGCTCCATCGGGTGCATGCAGTTCACCCCGGCGTCCAGGAAGGCGGGGATCACCGCGTTCATGTCGCCATCGCTGTCCTGGTCGAACAGGCGCGTGCCTCGCTCCGCCAGCAGGTCCCACACCCGACGGTAGTACGGCCGGATGAACTCCTGCACCTGCTTCGGCCCCGCCAGGGGGCCGGACTTGCCCGCCATGTCCTCGTGCACGCTGAGGATATCAACTGGCACGGCCCGCGACACCGCGTCCAGTACCCTGACTGTCGTGTCGCCGACCATGGACAGGATCTCGTGAATCAGCTCCGGCTGCTCGTAGTAGGCCAGACAGACCCCTTCCTCGCCCATGAGCTGCCGGGGCAGGTCGAAGCCGCCGGGGATGCCCACGCACGTCGCGCGCCCGGCGGCCAGGTGCGCGTTCGCCGCTGCCTCCCAGTCGCCGGCCAGCCGCGCCGCGGAGAACTCGAACAGATGCCGAATCCGGCGCCAGTCGTCCATGGTCGCTACGGGAAAGCCGCTCTCGGGCAACGGCAGCGTGGCCACGCCCTTGCATAGCCGCATGGTCCGCCCCAGGCTGTCGCGCGCCAGCACATACTCGTCGGTCTCCTCGAGGGTGCATGGCTCGCACAGGCCGCCTTGCTGCCCGGTGCTGACGGGCAGGTAACCGATGGCCGGGCAACGGTAGCGGAAGGCGGAGAAGTCCAGCTCTCCCGGGGTCGCGCCCTGCTCCAGCCACTCCTCCTTGAGGCCGATCAGGGGGCCGAAGAGCTCATCGAACAGCGGCCGGTCGTTGCGCCGGAAGGTCATGAAATCCAGGTACTCATCGCGCATGACGCTCGGCGTCTTGCGGATGGCCAGGCCGCTGTGATCCGACCAGATCAGTGTGCGTGGCATGGGGAGGACCTCCGCGTAGACGGCGGTATCTCTGACCGGGCGACGGGCGACGGGCGACGGGCGACGGGCGACGGGCGACGGGCGACGGGCG
>CAZIWQ010000138.1:0-10201 GCA_964542355.1 uncultured Armatimonadia bacterium | reverse complement strand
GGCCTCGGCTATGGCCCCGATTGCCCGGGCGCGTTCGACGGCCTCTACATCCATACGCAGGGCAATCAGCCCGGCGACCGGGTGACCGTGTGGCTGGACGATGTGACATTGCGCCCGGCCGATGAGAGCGACCGCCGCCGCTGGGAGCACGAGCTGCGGCCGCTGGACTACACTCCGCCCTCGTATCCCCGGGTCGAGACCGCGACCCCCTGGGGGGTGTGCGGGAGCCTGGAGGGGCACAGTGGGGCCCTCGGTGTCCCCGGCGACATCGAGGCCGCCGTCGCCGCCCGCGTGTGGGCCGAGTTCGGCTTCGACACGGCGCTGCGGGCCGGTGGCATCGTGATGGCACCCGGCTCAGCCGCGAGCGAGGACCCCCTCGGCCGGCTGCTCGACCTCCACGGCAAGTATGACATCCGCCTGCTGCCCTCCACCTACCTGACCGGCTACTACAACCGCACCGTCCCGCGCGAGCAATGCGAGGCGGCGATCCGGCGCGTGGTGCCGCGCTTCCGCGAGCACCCCGCCCTGCTGGCCTGGTGGATGATCGACGAGCCCCTGGGGGGCATGCCGGACCTGGAGCACCAGTGGGTGTGGGGGAAGCGCCTGTTTGAGGGGCTCGACCCCGCACACCCCGCCCTCGGGGCCTGCTGCGTTCTGGGCGCTGTCGACATGTACTCGCAGTACATGACCATCACCCTGATCGACTGCTATCCACTACTCGGGTCGCCGGAGAAGCCGACCGGTGACGCATTTGCCGTGGCGACGTGGCTCGAGCGGGCCTGGCAGCGGGGTGCCCGCCGGATCTGGGCAGTGCCACAGTCGTTCGGCGAGCTCCCCCCCTGGCGGCAGCCCAACCCCGCAGAGCTGCGCCTGATGAGCTACCTGTACCTGTCGCGCGGCAGCACCGGCTACCTCTACTATGCTCACTCCGCCCAGCCCGCCTGGATGAGCGGCTCCGGCCATGGCGGGCTGGTGGACCTGTACAATGTCCCCACCCACATGGGGGATGAGGTCAAGGCGCTGGCGGCGGTCCTCGCCCCGACCTGTCGCGCCCTGGTGCCGATGCGCTGGACGGCGCGCCTGAGCGACGAGGCCGAGGCTGCCATCCGCCTCGAGTGTGAGCGTGACGCCCGTCAACGGCCCGTGCTGGACGGCAGCTTGCTTACCCGTCGGCGAGAGACCCCCGACGCCGCGGCGGGCGAGGACACCCCCGAGGTCCTCGTCATCACCAATCTCGACACACAGCAGTCGCGGCGCGGGAAGGTCACGGTCGCGCGCACCGGCAGCGTCGGGCTGTGGGACCTGCGGGCCCTGCGGCCCGTGGTGGGCACCGCGGAGGAGCCGATCGCGCTGGAGCTGAGGCCGGGCGAGGCGGCGATCTGGCTGCGCGGTTCGGCGGGTGACTTCGCCGCCGCAGAAGCCACGATCCTCCAGGGCCGCCTGGCGCTCGTGAAGCGCGAGCTGGGCGCGCTCGTCGGTGAAGCGAAGGCCTGGCAGGTGTGCCCGGAGCTTGCCGGCGCCTTGCTGGCGCGGCTCGCCGAGCCGGTGACGGACCGGGAGCAGATGCGGCAGGCGATCGATCTCGGCCGCGAGGCGCTCCGCGCAACCCGCATGGCGCTCGCGGCCACACCCGCGCGGGAGGCCTGCCAGCAGCCGTTCACCCACGCCACGGCGGCGCTCAGTCGGGCCGGCCGCGCCCTCGAGCTGTGGACCGTGCGCCGCTGGAAGGGACATGCTGACAGCCCGGCCGTGATGGTGCGCGACGAGCCGAACCTGAAGCCGGCGGCCACCGTACTGACGGACCTCGCGCGCTGCCAGCATCTGCTCCACTACGCCTTGCTCCGCGGCAAGGCGACGCCGCTCGTCGCCGCGTATCTCGACCTGGAGGCGCTGGCCGCGACGGTCGAGACGGGCATCGACGCCTTCGTCGGCAGCGGCACGCCGCTCACCGTGGATGCCGCGCGGCTCGCCCGTCTGAAGCAGAGCGTCGCGACGATCCACTGACAACGCCGCATACCCATGCAGAGGAGAGCGCCCAGTGAAGCCCGTCTGGCACCTTGCGTTGCTCGGCCTGACCGCGTGCTGCTCCGGACAGGAGACAGCCGCCCGCTGGATCTGGTACCCGGAGTCGGCGCCCAGAGACTGCATCAACCAGGACCGCTTCCTGCGCAAGACCTTCGACCTGGCGCAGCCGGTCCGCTCCGCCGAGCTGTGGATGATCGTCGATGACCGGGGGACGCTCTGGGTCAACGGCGAGGGGCCACTGGACGTGGCTCAGCACCGCGAGTCGACGAGCCGCTATGATGTCGGCAGGCTGCTGCGGCCGGGGCGCAACCTGATCGCGGTCGAGGCCCGCAATGCCGTGGGGGTCGCGGGCGCCATCGTGCGCCTGGTCATCACAATGGCGGACGGCACGACGACCGTCGTGAACTCGGACGAGACCTGGCGGGTGGCGAAGACAGCGGCGCCGGGATGGACCGGGCCGGGGTTTGCCGACGACGCGTGGGTGGCGGCCAGGCTGGTCGGCAGTGCCTACGCGGCACCATGGGCCGAGATGTCGGTCTTCGTGATGGAGCCGTTCATCACCGCGGCCGAGGCCGAGGCCCACGCCGCCAGGCTGGAGACACTGCTCAAGCTGCCGGCGGGCCTCGCGGAGGAGCGGCCGGTGCGGGCCGAGCTCAAGCCCCATAACGGGGCCCCGGCTCTGTTCCTCAATGGCGCGCCGCGCCCGTGCGTGATGTACCGCGGGACCGGGAATGTGATGGACGAGCACGGGCGGCGGCAGATCACCCAGTTTCGTGATGCCGGCGTGCATATGTTCGTGGTCGAGGCGCAGATGGAGAAGGGCTGGCTCGGGCCGGGGCAATACGATTTTGCCGCCGTGGATCGGCGTCTGCGGGCCTACCTCGCCGCCGATCCCGCCGCCTACCTCCTGCTGCAGGTGCGCCTGAGCCCCCCGACCTGGTGGATGGAGACGCACCCCACGGAGTGGGTTGGCTACGCCACCTCCGACCGGCTGGACAGCCACGATGACTCCCACCGCGCGCGCCGTGCCTCCCCGGCCTCCGCGGTGTGGCGCACCGATGCGGGCGCGGCCTGGGAGGCCCTCATCCGGCACCTGGAGCAGCAGCCGTGGGGCAAGCGCGTCATCGGGTACCATGCCGGTTATGGCATCTACACCGAATGGCACTACTACGGAAGCTGGACCAACCAGTACCCCGACACGGGCCCCGCGATGACGCGCACCTTCCGCGCCTGGCTCAAGGCTGCGTACGGCGAGGTGACCGCCCTGCGCGAGGCGTGGCGCGACCCGCAGGTCGACTTCGACACCGCGCAGGTTCCCGGGGTGGAGCCCCGGCGCGACGCCACGCTGATCGCCTTCCGCGACCTCCTGCGTGAGCGCCCTGTGATGGACTACTACCGCTGCCAGCAACGGGTGATCGCCGACGACATCGAGTACTTCGCGCGCCTGTCCAAGCAAGCGACCGGGCGGAGGACACTCTATGGCGTCTACTACGGGTACTTCTTCGGCGTCCATCCGCAGACCCAGGGAGGGCACCTGGAGTTGGAGCGGCTGCTGCGCTCGCCCGACATCGACTATTTCGTGGCGCCCTATGACTACGGTCACCGCCTGGTGGGTGAGGACGGCCGTCTGCGCAGTTTGGCTGCAGCCATCGGCCAGGCCGGCAAGGTCCACATCATCGAGAGTGACACCCGGACGCATCTACACACGGTCGAGGAGTATGGCCGGGTGCACAGCCTCACCGAGTCGCTCGCCGTCGTCCGGCGCGAGTTCACGACGGCCCTCACCGAGCACACGGGCTTCTGGTACGTGGACTTCGGCCCCGAGTTGGAGGGCGGCTGGTTCGATGACCCGCAGATCATGGCGCAGATCGGTGCGCTGCAGACGCTGGCGCAGCGGGCGTTGGCGCTGCCACGCCGCAGCGCGGCCGAGGTGGCCCTCATCTGCGACCTGGAGAGTGGCTACTACCTCGGCGATGGCGAGGGGATGGCTGTCACCGACCGCATGCTCACCGCGGTCGGCACGGAGATGTATCACCTCGGAGTGCCGTTCGACGGCCTGCTGCTCTCGCAGCTTGCGACCGCCGACCTGTCACGCTACCGCGTGCTCGTGTTCCTGAACACGTTTGCGATGACCGACGCGCAGGTGGAGCGGATTCAGCGACTGCGCGACGAGGGCATGCATGCGATGGTGTTCGTGTGGGCGCCGGGGCTGTGCGGACCGGGGGGCATCGCCGCAGAGCGCGCGGAGCGGGCAACCGGGATCAAGCTGTCGTTGGTCTCGCAGCGACTGGCAGGGATCGTGCGAGTGGACGGCGACACTCTGGGCGGCGCGCCTGACCCGCTGGTGCGTGACCTGCCCGTGGAGATCGAGTGCGGGATCCGGCCCACCTCCCGGGTGCCGGTGGCCGGCTTCGACGACCCGCAGCGCTGGACCAACCCGCGCCGCCCGCAGGCCATGAAGGCGTCCTACCGCCGCTACGAGGTGGTCCCGATCCCCCACGGCGTGCGCTGGAGCTTCGACACCTCCGACTCGTGGACGGACATCCACTTCACGGGGGATCTGCCGGAAGCGGAGGGGCTCAGCCTGAAGCTGCAGGTGACGGGTGGGCAGCAAGGGTTGACATGCCAGTGTGTCATCAAGGATGCCAACTGGGCCGAGTTCGCCACTCCGGTCGAGCCGCTAGCTGGCGGCGAGGCCCGGCTGTGGCAGTACCCCCTGGCTGCCTTCCGCAACGCCCCGTGGGCGCAGGTGCGCCCCGCGAAGCCAACCCTCCCGCTGCGCGGCATGAAGTTCGTCATGCGGGGGACGCAGCATGCGGGCCTGTGTGAGGTCAGCCTCAGTGAGCTATGCGCCGTTCAGGGGGAGATCACGCGACGGGAGCTCCGGACCTTCGGCGAGGGCCAATTCGGGCCGGCCCTCGTACCCACCGACGCGTCCTGCCGCGTGCTGGGCCGGATCGCCGGCAGCGCCCATCCCGGCCTGGTAGCGCGGGGAGAGGGCACCGGGCTCACGATGCTGTGTGCCGTCCCGTTCCTCCCCCGCGAGGTGTTGGCGGCCGTCGTACGGGAGGCGGGGGTGCACCGCTATGGCCTGCCGGCAGAGGATGTCGTCCGCGCCGACTCGCGCTTCCTCGTCGTTCATAGCAAGGCGGGAGGGGGTCGACGGCTCAACCTGCCGGCGGCCGGCGAGTTGCGCGACGCGCTCACGCTGCAGCCGGTGGCGACGGGCCGCGAGGTGGATGTCACGCTGCCGCCGGACGCGACAACGGTGTGGGAGCTGCTGCAGCCGGCACAGTAGGCTGCAAGGGCTACGGGCGGGACGGTCGCGGTCCCAGGGACGGACAACGGCAAACGGCGGCGCGCCACAAGTGCGCGCCCTACAAACGGCCAACGGCCGCGACTCGCGGACCACTGCTATGGGCTCCCCAGGCTCTGGTACCACCGTGCCACCGTGGTGTCATCGCCCTTGCCGGCGGTGAGCCAGAACGTGAGCTTCCCCGGTGCCCGATCGGCGGGAGAGAACAGCACGTAGTTCGCCGGCGCCTGGCGCGGCATCACCGTCAGGTGGTCCAGCACCGGCAGCGAGTAGGCGACCCCCAGCACGTCACCGGCAGCCGGGCCTGCCACTGCCACCCAGTGCGCGGTGAGGTCGGCCGCCGGGATCTCACGCTTGCCCCGCTCGAGCTTCAGGAGGCCGGCCTTCGTCGGCACGATCGTCACGTCCCGCTTGCCACCGCCCGGGTCCACGCGGCTCATCAGGTAGAACTCGGCCTTCTGGGGTCCCAGGTCGGCGCAGTCATACGTAATGCGAACCTGGCGGTCGTCCGTGCCCAGGGTGGCCGTCATCGTGATCTTGCCCTGAGGCCCGCCCTGCAGCACGAGCGTCGCGGCATTGCCATCGCACGTCAGTTGCCTGGACGTCCATCCGCCGGGGAGCGCGTACCACACCAGCCCGATCGGGTAGTCTCCCTCGAGCAGCACGTCGCGGCCCGTGTGGCGGGGGATCAGCGAATGCAGCGTCGCCGATCCGGTGATCCACTCGGCCCGCAGGTAGGGGTTCTCGAGGCACGCCAGCACGAGGCCCTCGCGTGCATCGGAGGCGTTGCTCGGGCGCATCCGCCGGTCCTCGGTGAAGGCGACGGCACCCCGCGCCAGGCGGAGTGACCGCGTCTCGCGTCGCGTCGCACCGCCGCACTGCACTGTGACCGTCAGCGTCGCTGCGCCCAGCCGGGGCGCGTCCGCCTGGCCCTTGAGCGTGGCCGTCAGCGAGACCCACTCGCCATGCCCAAGCGGCGTCGTCGGCCGGGGGAGCTCAACGCTGTAGCCCGCGGGTGCCTCGACGGCGATGGCCACCGACCCCGGTTGCGGCCGATTGCTCAGCGCCTGCACCGTCACCGTGGCGGGGCTGTCCGGGGTGAGGAAGAGCGTCTGATCGGCCCCGACGAACCGGAGCTCAACATCCGGCAGGATCTCGATCTCCGCGCTGGGTGACAACAGGCGTGTGCCATCGGGCATGGTAGCGACGACCTGCAGCGCCGAGAAGCCGGCGGCGGCGCCGGCGGCGACCGTCGCGCTGAGCCGGGCCTGCGCAGTCCCGCCGGCAGGGCAGTCGAGGCTCACGGGCGGGCCCGGCGTCAGGCCGGGGCCACCATCGACTTGCAGCTTCAGTGGCGCCGCCTGCGGAGAGGGGTTGGCGGCCTGCACCACGACCTGGACCTCCTGCCCGGCGGTGGCCTTCACCGGCGACGCCTCGATCCCCACAACGGGGTCGTGGGCGGCGGTGAGGAGCACGGCGGCGCAGTCGACGAGCCGCGGCAGCACGAACCGGTTACCGGCCAGCGTTAGCATCCGGGGCTGGGCCCGGTAGCTGTCACCCTCGCGGGCCCCCAGCGGCATGCTGACCGCATAGCGCGGCGTGGCATCGGGATCCAGCGTCACCGTCACCGGGAGCTCATCCAGGACCTGGTGGAGGCGCGGCGGTGGGACCTTCTGGAAGTCGCGCCCGGGGAGCACCAACCGGTTCGCGAAGCCGACCCAGTAGTCATTGCCGGCGCGGAAGCTGAGTGCCTTGAGCGACCCGAGGGCCGCCGTCCAGGCGCCCACTGTGACCCGGGGAGCGACGCCCCCGGTGGCCAGGAAGGCACCGATCAGGCGCGCGTAGGCGCGGTGCGATTGGCCGGCGACGGCCTCGTCGGCGCCGGGCGTCGGGGCGAAGTGGAAGCCGGCCTGATCGTCGAGGACCTCCTTGTCGGGACGGCGCAGGACACCGGCGAAGTCCTCAGTGTAGCCGGCCTGGTATGGCAGGCCGGGGTCCATCCCCAGGTACAGCACGCGGCCGCGACCCGCCTGGCGCAGGGTGACCACAGCGCCACGCTCCGGGACCCGGGCGAGGACCGTGACCCCGGGCGCCGCTTTGCGCAGCGACACCGGCCCGACACACGGCAGTGGCGAGGCGGCCGTCACGAGCTCGTTCGGCAGCAGTGCCACGGGGTCGCGGAGCGGCGTCTTTCCGGCCGGGGTGCTGCCGATCAGCTCATCAAGGCCAAAACCGGGCTCGCCGGTCGGCAGGTTGTTCTCATCCGCGGCGAACGCCCCCTTCGTCATCACCAACAGGCCGCCCTCCTGCACGAACCGCTCGAGGTCGGTGGCCATCGCGTCACTGGCGCAGCGGCTGAAGGCTCCCACCACGACTGCCTGGTAGCGCGTGAGCCGGTCCCAACTGGGCTCGGCCACGATCTCGTAGTCGAGGTTCAGATCGGTCAGCAGTTGCAGGACACCGTTGACTGAGTTGATGTTCGTGCCCGCCAGCAGGACCTGGCGGTCGCTCACATAGACCCCGACCTGCGGCGAGCGGGGGTGGCTGCGCAGGTAGCTGTCGCCCATCTGCCGCACGAGGTCGTTGAGCGCGCGCGAGATCGTATACATGGGCTCCCGCCGCCGCCAGCCGTGGGCCGGATCGGCCGAGCCCATGTAGGGGCCGTTGTCCTCCGTGCCCGCGGTGCACACGTGCGACAGCCCGCTCTGCGGCCCGTCCATCATGAACGACATCTGCACGAAGGCGGGGTCGTACTCCGGCGGCATGCACAGGGCATTGGCGGGCTTGCCGGACCACTGCGATACGGCGCTGAGCATCTTCAGCCTGAGCAGCCCGGTGCTGTAGGCAATCCCGTGGCGCATCAGCACATCGGCGACCGGCGCGAACTGCCACCAGCTTGCCGCCGCCTCCACGCCGCCGAAGAACGGCAGGCTCCAGGCCACCACGTGGTCAGGATCGGCAGTCTTGAGGGTGGTGTAGACCAGGCGCGTGAAGTCCATCTGGGCGAAGCGGCGGAACTCCTGCCAGTCGGCGAAGGCCGGCGTCGGCGCCGACTTCACCGGCGGCTGGATGTCCTCGGGGCGGGCGAACTGGGCCCCCCATGCTTCGTTGACCTGTGCTAGGCTCCCGCGCTTCGTGACGACCCACTGACGGAACGCCGCCACCGACGCGGGGTCATAGCCGCCATAGTCGCGGTAGGCGAACTCGTCCTGCGGGTAGTAGCCGAGGTGGTAGGGCTTCGTCCGGACGTGGGCCGCCAGCTCGCTCAGCGCCTGCGTCAGGACCTGACGGTACCCCGGGTGCATGAACGAAACCTGGGAGTCCGCGGCGGGCTTGCCGTCCGCGAGCAGCGCCGCCGCAGTTGGGTCTTTGCGAACGTAGCTGACCCCCTGCTGCACGTTGAGCCCGAGCATGATGTAGACCCGGTGCTCCGCCCCCCACCGGTAGATCTCGTCGACCCGCTTCCAGTTCCAGCGGCCGTCGTACGTCAGGGCGATACTGCGGTAGTGGCTGTTGCCCAGGTACTGGGACTGGAACTTCACCATGTCCTCGCCCTCGGGCGCACTCCAGGTGAAGTCCATCAAGAGCGGCATGGCGTGGCCATCGGCCTCGAGGGCACCGCCGGCAGTGGTGAGGCGCACGGCGCTGGCTGCCTCCCAGGCCGGCGCGGCATTCATGTCGGCGGCGGCGTGAGCGCCGGCCGTCGACCAGGGGGTGATCACCAGCAGCAGTGCAATGGCAGTGAGACATAGGCGAGACATGGGTTGGTACCTCGAGGATAGGTGTTGCTTCAAGCATGGAAAGCTGTGCTGGCGCGCGGCCGCAATGCAGCGGCGCTGGAGGCCCGGCCGGAAGTGGCCGTTTCGGCCGGACCCCTAGTGACGGCCGTCCGGCTCGTCCGGGGGCGGCGGGCGCCAGATGAGCGGGAAGATCACCTGGGCGAAGATGACGGCCGCACACAACCCGAACAGCACCGCACCGGGGAGCGGAACCTGATGGCGGTCGGCGACCAGCGCCACTGCGCCCGCGACGAGAGCAGCCGCGGTACGTCGGATCTGGAGCCAGGTGCTCATACGGGCCTCACGCGAGCCTCTCGGGAGTGCACTGCGTCGCTACTGGGTGCCTTGTCCGAGCTGGACCGAGGCGACGATCTTCTCGGCATCGGGCCTGAACTTGTCCCACTGCTTCGCCGGTGCTTCCGCGGTGACGTGGTAGCCATAGTCGCCTTTCTGAGCTGCCCACCGCATGCCCTGCATCTTCTCGGGTAGCAGGCCGACACGCCGCGTGAAGGTGTACTCCACGAACGCTGCCCGGGCGTTGCCGAAGCTGTAGACGAACTGAGGCTCGCCTTCCTGGTAGTTCGCATGCCCGGTCTTGAAGCTGTCGCTGTTCTTGAAGAACTCCAGGAGGGCGCCGTCCGCGGTCTGCCCGACGGAGAGCTGGGCGCCCCCCTCGACACTGCCGGCCATCGCGCGCTCTTTGGCGGCGGCGACGTCGCCGACAGTGCCGGCCTTCGACGTGCCCTGCACCCGCACCTTACACAGCTTCGTGGCTTTCCAGTCGACGAGGACATAGCTGCCCTGCGAGCCGCTGTTGCTCGGCTCGCCCCACCCGGTCGGGTAGTAGCCGACGAAGCTCTTGTCTTTGGAGGTGAACTCTTTCCATTCCCCGGCCGCGGGGGGCGGGCCGGCCGCCATCGTCCCCACGATCGTCAGGGCCACCGCCAGGAGCACGACACCGCCGCCGACGACGATGGCCGGGATCAGGAACGGCGACCGTCCGGGCCGTGCGGGTGCCGCCGTCGCGACCCGAGCACGTGGCGGCGCGCCGGCTCCCGCACCCCGCGGCGGTGCCGGCGGG
>CAZIWQ010000137.1:0-10258 GCA_964542355.1 uncultured Armatimonadia bacterium | reverse complement strand
TGATGCTGATCCTTCGCCAGAAGACCGCTACGCGGTCTGGGCTCAGGATGACAGGCAGGCGGAACGACGCGAAAATCAGCGGCGTCGAGACGGTCGGCCTCCGCGACATCGCTGAGCTACTCGCCCGCCTGCTCCTGCTGCACGAACTGATCGTCGGCGATGCCCAGGTTCTCGCGTGCCATCTCGCGGAGCCGGAACTTCATGACCTTCCCGCTCGCGGTAAGCGGGAACTCATCGACAAACCACACGTAGCGCGGCACCTTGTAGCGCGCAATCTGCGTGCGGGCGAGGTCGCGGATGTCCTCCTCCGACAGGTCGGCCTCCTCGGTCAGGATCACGAAGGCGCCGACCACCTCGCCATACTTGGGGTCCGGGACACCGACGACCTGGGCGTCGCGGATGCCCGGGACCGTCAGCAGGTACTCCTCGATCTCGCGGGGGTAGATGTTCTCGCCCCCGCGGATGATCATGTCCTTCAGGCGCCCGACGATCCGGTAGTAGCCGTCCTCATCGACCGTCGCCAGGTCCCCGCTGTGGAGCCAGCCGTCCGGCTCAATGACCCGCGCCGTCTCCTCCGGGAGCTTGTAGTAGCCCTTCATGATGTTGTAGCCCCGGCAGCAGATCTCGCCCGGCTCGTTGCACCCCACCTCCTGCCCCGTCTCCGGGTCGACGATCTTCACCTCCACGTGCGGGTGCTTGCGCCCCACGGTGCTCACCCGGCGCTCCAGCGTGTCATCGGTGCGCGTCTGGGTGTACACCGGCGAGGCCTCGGTCAGGCCATAGGCGATGGTGATCTCGCGGCAGTTCATCTCACTCACGACACGCTTCATGGTCTCAATCGGGCACGGCGACCCGGCCATGATGCCGGTGCGCAACGTGCTCAGATCGAACATGCCAAACATCGGGTGCGCCAGCTCGGCAATGAACATCGTAGGTACCCCGTAGAGCGCCGTGCAGCGCTCCTTCTCCACCGCCGCCAGGACCAACACCGGGTTGAAGTCCTCCAGTGGCACCACCGTCGCGCCATGGGTCACCGCCGCCAGCACGCCGAGCACAATCCCGAAGCAGTGGAAGAACGGCACCGGCAGGCAGACCCGGTCCTCCCGCGTGAACTGCTGGCACTCCCCGATGTAGTAGCCGTTATTGAGCACGTTGCGGTGCGTCAGCATGACACCCTTCGGGAAGCCGGTCGTGCCCGAAGTGTACTGCATGTTGACGACATCGTCGCACTGGAGCGTGCTCTGGATCGCCTTGAGCTCCTCCTGCGGGTAGTGGTCACCCAGCAGGAGCAGCTCGCGCGTGTTGTACATCCCCCGGTGCTTCACCTGGCCGACGTAGATGACGTGTTGCAGGTACGGGAAGCGCGCGCTGCGGAGTTGGCCGCGCTCGTGCTGGCGCAGCTCCGGCACCAGCTCATAGACCGTCCCCAGGTAGTCCGTGTCACGGTACCGATCCACCAGCGCCAGGGCCTTCATGTCCGACTGCTCGAGCAGGTAGGCCAGCTCATGGGAGCGGTACTGGGTGTTGATCGTGACGAATACCGCGCCGATCTTGGCGGTGGCGAACATGAACGTCAGCCAGTCGGGGATGTTGCGGGCCCAGATGCCCACGTGATCGCCCTTGCCGATCCCGAGGGCCAAGAGCCCTCGCGCCATGCGATCCACCCGGTCGTTGAACTGGGAGTAGGTCAGCCGCAGATCGCGGTCCGCATACGCCATGAACTCGCGGTCCGGATCCTCCCGCACCCGCTCCTCCAACAAGTCCCCCATCGTCAGGTCCGTGAATAGCGCGTCAGAACTCATGGTCCGTCCTCCCCGGGAGTGCCCCGTCACAGCGATTCCGGCGGCTCCAGCAGATGCTCAGCCAGCGCGGCCCGAATGTGGGCCGGTACCGGGATCGCACGCCGGTCGGCGAAGTCGTAATGCACGATGACCGCCTCCCCCCGCGCACACAGCACCCCGTCCTGCCACGCCTCGTGTCCCACCGTGATCGAGCTAGTGCCGATCCGCACGATGAAGGTGCGGATCTCCACATCGCTCGCCATCCGCATCTGCGCCACGAAGTCCACCGCAATGCGGGCCATGATCCACTCCCACCCCTCGAGCTCCAGCGTCGGGCTGAACAGGCGGTAGATTGGGTTGCGGGCCAGCTCGAACCACTCCGGCAGGCGCGTGTTGTTGATGTGGCGCAGGCCATCCACGTCGCCAAACCGCGGCGTCACCGTCAGCGTAAACACGTCACGACATCTCCTTCTACTGGCTACGGGTGTAGCACCATCGTCGATGCCCCGCGAGCGTGGAATGCCTCTGCGGGCGCCATCGGCCGGTCTTCTAGATCGGCGCAAACACGACCGCCAGGATGCGCGCCGTGCCGTCCCCGAGTGCGTGGAGGTGGTGCTGAATGACGGAGTCGTAGTAGGCACTGTCCCCGGGACCGAGACGGTGGCGGTCTTTGCCGTACGCAATCTCGATCTCGCCCTCGAGGACATAGATGAACTCCTCGCCCTCGTGCGAGGAGAGGTCGGCAACTTCGCCCTGCACGGGAGCCACGTGAACCAGGAACGGCTCCATGTGCCGGTCCTGCTTGCCGGCACCCAGCGACAGGAGCTCCAGGTTGCTCAGGTCGGCCGGCGCCCCGCTGTGCGCAAAGTGCACCCCGTGCGCGGACTCGCCGGAGCGAGTGACGAACGGCGCGGCGCACTCCTCATCGTCCAGGAAGGTCCCCAGGCGCACGCCGAGGGCCCGCGCGATCTTGATCAGTGAGGCCAGGGCGGGGGCGAGGGTGCCCGCCTCCAGGCGCTCGACAAACTCGACGGTGTTGCCCGTGCGGTTCGCCAACTCCTCGATGGTGAGCTCCTGCGTCTCACGGATGCGGTGAATGCGGTCACCAATGCGGTTCTCAGATTCCATAGTCGGGTACTCGCTGACGCTCCTCTCAGGCGGGGCAGGCCGCGCAGACAGCGATACGGGTGCCCGTGAAGCGGACACCCGATGTTGCGGCATGAAATGCTGCAGTGTGTGTCGCGGAGTATCCCTGCTGAAGCCCTGCTTGTCAAGGCCTGACGACGCGCTACTCCAGCCGGAACCACCGCGTGCTCCCGCGCTCCATGTCCAGCTCCACCCGCTCCGCCTGCTCCGCCAGTACCTGACCCGTGCTCAGGTCCGTCACCCTGGCGGGCGCGGACAGGCGGAGGGTCTTGTGGCCCGGGAACAGGGCGTGGATCGTCAGGAAGTGCTGGCTGGCGTAGACGGCGTCCCCCGGCGGGGCGGCGACCCAGCAGCCCGACCACCGGGCGAGGTTGTTGATGAAGTCGGCACTGATCGTCTGGTTGCCCAGGAACACCGACTTCCACGTCCCGAAGTCGCGGGCCGCACAGGAGATGGCGGACTTGTCGGCATAGCGGGCCAGCGGCACCGCTGCCGGGTCGACTGCCGCCAGCGCCCCGGCCGGCGTACTCGGGGCCACCAGACTGACGTCTTCCATGCCCGCCAGCAGCGGGTGATCGCCCGCCACCCGGCCCCCCGCCGCCGCGGGGGCGGCGGCGAGGGCCCGAAGCTGCAGCCCCGTGATCTCACTGGCAGTCGCCGCGGGGTCGTCGGCGCCGATGACCCCGGGAGCCTGCACAAAGATCAGCGTCTTCCCGTCACGTTTGAGGGCCTCAATCGCGGTGCGCTGCTGCGGCGTGATCAGCCAGGGGTTCAGGAACAGGTAGGCCTTGTGCGCGGGGAGCTGAGCCGTGCCGAGGTCGGACTGCAGGTACAGGCGATAGGGGACCCCGGCGGTATTGAGGTCCTCGATCTGACTGACGATGCCAACCCAGCGGTACTGTCCGGCGTGTCGCATGCGGACAAAGCTGTCGCTTTCCTCACTGACGAAGACGGCGAGATCACCGCGCGGGCTGTCTGCGTCGACCAACTCCTGCCTGAACGCGCGAACCGCCTCGGCGATGCCGGACATGATCTGGTCATCGCGGAACCACCCGCCGCTCATGTCGTACCACCACGTACCGAGGCCGAAGGCCAGCATCATGCCACACTCGCGACGCACCATCGCATTGTGAACCTCGGCAGTCTCGGCGCGCCCCCACGAGAAGTTGTTCTCCGCCACCTCGCTGGGCACCGAATGCCACGACCGCCAATCCTGCTCCGTCAGGTACATCTTGCCATGCAAGAGCGTGGAGCCAAAGACGTTGCGGACGGCGCCCTGGTAGCCGGCCATGCGGATGGCGTAGGCGGCGGGGCCGGACAGGTAGTCGAGCTCCGGCGAATTCAGGAAGCGGCCCAGCGCGACGTGGTTGGCGCTGTTGCAGGTGATGTCCTCGTAGTAGGTGCCGCAGATGATCGGCCGCTTGCTCTCGCGCTTGAGCAGGCCGGCGAGAGCCATGATGCTCTCCGCGACACCCTCGCTGTAGAAGCGCTGGTAGTCGGCGACGTCCGGCTCGGACTGCGGGTCGACGAAGACGCGCTCGCCCCAGAGCTTGTCCGCGCCGGGGACCTCGGCGGGCGCAAAGGTCGGCCCGTGCCGGCGCTGCTGCCACTGCCGGAACGCCTCCCGGGCCCCCGGGCAGTAGTCAGCGAGGTGCAGGTCCGCCGGGTTGAAGCTGGTCCACTGGAACCACTGGCCATCATTGAACCCCGCCACGTGGTAGCCGATGACCGCCTTGCCGGCCTCGCTCGTCTCGACGTGCGCCACCAGGCGCGTGAGGGTCTCGGCGACATCGGCGCGCAGCTTGAGCGAGACCAGGCTCGGGGCGAAGCGCTCGCCCGCCCCGGGGTCGTTGCCCCACCGCTTGGGGTGCATCCACACGATCGCCTGCTGCCCGTTCTGGTCCTGCGTGACATGGTCGGGGTTCTCGGCACCCCACGCGGGGTACGGGTCGCAGGCCATGTAGAAGATCACGTGGCCCTGCGGGTCGACGCGCAGCACGCGCCACAGGATGTCATCCACCACGCCAAAGTCGTACTGCCCCTGACCCAGCCACGGACCCTTCGCGCCGTAGAGGCCATTGCCGAGCACGAGCGGCACCAGGTACGTGTGCACTCCGGCCCGGGCGAAGTCGCCGATCTGCGTGCTCGCGAAGAACCCCGGCCCCCCGAAGGCACTGACATACCACGCAAACGGCGTCTGCCTGCCGTCGACGATCAGCCGCGGTCGGGCGCCGACCATCTCCACCGTGGCTCGGGCGCGGGCCCGCTGTGCCACGATCGCCTGCGCGGGAGCCAGCTCGGGAAGCGTCTCCTTCGTCGGGGCCTCGTAGCGCGGCGCGGCCTCCGGTGCCTTCTCACCCACGGTGAAGTCGTCCCAGAACAGGTCCGAGGGGCCCATCGCCTGGATGCAGTGGATGCGAATCCGTGTGATGCCTGCGCGGATGGTCAGGCCCACCGTCAACTCCTGCCACATCCCCTGTACCAGCGTCTGGGTCGTGCGCCCGAAGACGTTGGGCAGTTGGTCGGCAGCACTGGTTGCGGTGTGCTGCGTGATCATGAAGTACACACCCCGCCGGATGGGCTTGCGGGGATAGACCCACGCGCTGACCCGATACGTCGTCGTGGCCGTGACGGGGATGTAGTCGCTGTCCAGCGCGGTGTAGCCTGTCCCGCCGGTACGCTTCACATGGAACGAGCGCTGCCCGGAGTGGGTGGGGGTAGTGGCCCAGTCGAACGTGCCCTGTCCCTCCTCGCCCGTGCGCCAGGCCCAGTTGTCCGGCTTGTCCGTGCCGGCCTCAAAGCCGGCGTTGGGCACGAGCGGCTGCGCGGCGACGAGGGTCGCGGTCAGCAGGATGAGCAGCATCGCGGCGTGCTTGAGCATGTCAGTAGCTCACTCTCTGTTGGGAAACAGGGCTGGGCGGTTGGCGCCGGCCGCCTCGACGCCGCTGCGTGGCGTGCCTTCCCCGGCGGGTGTCATCCTGAGCCCAGACCGCTGCGCGGTCTTCTGGCGAAGGATCTGCTACAGGACAGGACGCTTGCCCCGAGGCGAGGTCCTTCGTCGCTGCGGCTTCTGCGAAGCCGCATGCGCTCCTCAGGATGACGTGGCCGGGGAGGGCGCGGCGTCCACGGGCGTCCGCCCACAGGCGCTAGCCCACGCCGTCCGTGCCGTCCGCGCGCCGGGCATACATGACGCGGGCATCGCCCGGGGCGTAGAAGTCGGGGATCCAGCCCACCTGCTCGTAGCCACCTCGTTCATAGAGCGCGCGCGCCCGCGCGTAGGGGGGGAGGGAGGAGGTCTCGACGGTTACCCACCGCCCACCACAGTCGGCGACTCGTCGTTCAACATGCTTCAGCAGTGCTGTGCCGATGCCCCGTCCCTGGCATGCCGGGTCCACTGCAATCCAGTACAGGTCATAGGTGGCATCGGTGAGCGGGGTCAGCCCGTGGACCGCCCATCCCACCAACCGGTCGTGAACCTCGGCGACGGTCGCCTCGTAGTCCTCACCGGCGTCTGCCGCGGTCAGCACCTCCTCGGCCACCGCCACCTCGTCGGGGCGGAAGACGCCGCAATCGCGCGTGATCTCCACCAGCCGCGGGATGTCCGCCTCCCGCATGCCGCGGAGCCGCACACCGTCGGATGTCGCCCGGCGGGGCGGCTCGCCCGCTGTCGGAGCGGGTGCCGCCGGCGGCCGGGCCGCCGCCAGACGTTCACCCGCCGCGGCCAGGATGCGCGCGATCAGCTCGCGGTACTCGATGCCGACGAGCCCCGCCAGGATCACGACATCGCCGTGATCGGGCGACAGGCCCGGCAGCGGATTGGCCTCGAGAAAGTAGGGCACACCGTCGCGCAGGCGGAAGTCGATGCGCGCGACATCACGACACCCCAGGGCGTGCCAGCTCGCCATCGCCGCCTCGCGCACCGCGGCTGCCACGGCCGCCTCCAGCGGGGCCGGACACTCGTAGCGCACCGTCGCGCGCCAGTTGCGCTTGGTCTCGAGGTCGTAGATGAAATCCGTCGGGTCGCCCCGGGTTGGCACTACGCGCATGATCCCCAGGACCTCGGGTCGCGCGGCGCCGACCACCCCGACCGTCAGCTCGTCACCGGCGATGTACTCCTCGACCAGCACCGCCTGGTCGTAGACCTCGATCAGCCTCCCCAGCGTCGGTGTCAGCTCGGCCGGGGTGTGGATCACGCTCACCGCGTGAATGCCCTTGCTGGACCCCTCACAGGCCGGCTTGGCGAGGACCGGGAACGTGAGGTCGGCCAGGTCGGCGCGGAGTGCACCGACGGCCGGGTCGACCACCACCCAGCGCGGGGTGGCGACACCCGCATCCCGCACCAGGCGTTTCGCGCAGT
The DNA here is from genome assembly GCA_964542355.1 of uncultured Armatimonadia bacterium. Lineage (GTDB taxonomy): Bacteria > Armatimonadota > Zipacnadia > Zipacnadales > JABUFB01 > CAZIWQ01. Next base: position 2,974 of record CAZIWQ010000137.1, on the reverse strand, counting down.
CCTTGTCGAGGGTGGCGGCGAGTGTCAGAGGGTCGGCCCCGGTGTAGGGGATGCCCAGCATCTCCAGCACCGCGGGGACCCACGCTTCACGGCAGCGTGTGTTCCCCCGGCCCTCCGACATGTTGACGACGAGGTCGGGGCGCGGCGCAGTGAGCAGCCGGCGCACCATCGCTTCGCCATCGCCCAGCAACGCGACGTCGTGCCCGAGGCTGCGGATTGTGTCCGCCAGCGCCTGGACGGTCTCGGGTCCGTCGAACTCCTCTTCGGCATCGTCGGGCCAGTCATCGTGCGGGGCTGGGGTGAGGGCGGGGGACTTCAGGGTATAGGTCAGGCCGATCCTCAAGGTCGCTCGGTCCCCTCGGCCGACTGACCCCGGCGGCGCTCGAGCCGCGGGGTCCCTTCTGGGACCAGCAGCGCGCCATGCGCGCTGAGCAGCCCGCTGACCCCCAGATCACACGGTGCCGGCCCGGATTCGCCCGGGCGGTCCTCCGGGTGATAGCGGAACAGGATCCCCTCGTAGTTGCGCAGCACGACGGCATTGTCCGCGGCGGAGACGAGGTAGTTCGGCATCAGCGGCACCTTGCCGGCGCCGTACAGCCCGTCCACCGCGTAGGTGGGGACTGCCAGGCCGGAGATGTGCCCCCGCAGCCCCTCGATGATCTCCAGCCCCCGCCACACCGAAGTGCGGAAGTGCCCGGCGCCGACGACCGGATCGCAGTGGAACAGATAGTATGGCCGGACCTTGATGCGCAACAGGCCGCGCACGAGCTCGCGGATCACCGGCAGTGAGTCGTTGACCCCGCGCAGCAGCACGGTCTGGTTGTTCACCGGGATGCCGGCATCGATGAGTTGGCGGCACGCCAGCGCCGCCTCGGCGGTGATCTCCCGCGGATGGTTGAAGTGCGTCTGCACCCACACCTTGCCCGCCTCGCGCAGCACCGCCACCACCGCGGGGTCCCGCAAGCGCTGCGGCAGCGTCACCGGGACGCGGGTCCCGACCCGGACCACATCGACGTGCGCAATCTCACACAGCGCCCCCACCAGCCGCCCGAGCACCTCCGCCGGCAACAGCAACGGATCGCCACCGGACACGATGACATCGTGGACCTCGGGGCTGCCACGCACATAGTCGACCATCGCCTCATGGTCGAGAGCGGTGCTCGGGCTCCCACCACGCCGCATTGTCGCCCGTTTGCGGGTGCAGAAGCGGCAGTACATCGGGCAGGTGTGCGTCGCCACGATCAGCACCCGATCGGGATAGCGATGGGTGAGGCCCGCCACCGGCGAGTCCGCATCCTCCTCCAGCGGGTCGTCCGACTCGTTACCGGACGCCGAGGAAAGCTCCAGTGCTGACGGCACCGACTGCAGCCGGATCGGGTCGCACGGGTCATCGAGCTCGATCAGCGAGAAGTAGTACGGAGGAATGGCCAGGCGGTACTGCGTTTCGAGGCGTTGCAGGTCGTCGAGCTCGTACTCAGTGAGAGGCAGAAGCCGGGCAAGCTCCGCCGCGCTGCGGACCGAATGCTGGAGCTGCCAGCGCCAGTCGCGCCACAGCTCCGTCGGGACGCCCTCCCAGTACGCGTGACGAGAAGAGGGTTCCAGCGCAGTCTCTACAGCCGGGGCAGGATGTGCCGACGGGGGAGGCTGGGGCGGAACCGGGCTCAAAGCTTGCTACCCACTTCCCAACTGTAGAGTTAGCCCAACCAATGCGCGATTGTAGACCGCGCTGCGCGCGTCTGTCAAGCAACTGCGCACCGGCGCGGGCCGGGGCGCTTGACGGGCCGGCGCGGCCACTCCTATACTGGCCCCGAACGCATCTCGGCCCCCGGGGAACATCGCCATGCGACAGCCGTCGCGAGCCGCTTGCCCCAACTCCCCCTCGCCCCCCGGGCACCTGCGAGTGGCCGTCCTCTACACCCCGGTCGACGGTCTGCTGGCCGACGTGCCCGCGGAGCTGCGCGATGGCATGGACCTCGCCGTCCATGCCCGCGATGTCACCTCGGCGCTGACGGCCGCCGGCTGTGACGCCTCCTGCCTGGCCTGCAGCAATGACCCCGGTCATCTGGTCACCGACCTGCGGGCCGCTGCGCCACAGGTTGTGTTCAACCTCGCCGAGTCGCCTCACGGCAGCTCGTACTATGGGCTCCACGTCGCGGCTCTGCTGGAGCTCCTGCGCCTGCCCTACACCGGGAACGGGCCGGCGGCCCTGGTCGTGTGTACTGACAAGGCCCACACCAAGGCGCACCTGCTCGCGCACGGGATCCCCACTGCCGCGTTCCGCGTCTATGCGAGTGTTCCTCGCCGGCGGTGCGACCTCAGCTTCCCGCTGATGGTGAAGCCCCGCTGCGAAGACGCCTCGATAGGCATCAGCGAGGCCAGCATCGTCGCTGACGAGCGCGCGCTGCGCCGGCAGGTCGCCGCGACCCTGCGCGAGTGCAAGGGGGCGGTGCTGGTTGAAGGCTATCTGCCCGGCCGCGAGTTCACCGTTGGTGTGCTCGGCAACGGCACTGTCGCCGAGCCATACCACCCCCTGCCCCCCTCTGAGCTCGTGTATGGCTCCCCGCACTGGCGGGTGCTTTCCTACCAGGCGAAGTGGGACCCAACCCATCCCTCCTACGGCGAGACGAACCCGACATGCCCGGCGGCGATCCCGGAGTCCCTGCGCAAGCGCCTGATGAGTATCGCGACCACGTGCGCTCAGCTCTTCGGCCTGACGGGCTATGCGCGGGTGGACCTGCGGCTGGATGCGGCCGGCCGGCCGCACGTGCTCGAGGTCAACCCCAACCCCGATCTCAGCCGGGGTGGCGGCTTCGCTCTGGCGGCGGAGGTGGCCGGCCGCTCGTACGAGGACCTGCTCGTCGAGATCACCCGCCTCGGCCTGGTGCGTGGCTCGCCAGACGGCACGAACGGCTGGCATTAGAAGAGCGGCCGAAAAGCCGTCTTGAGGCCGCGAAGCTACGCCAGAATGGCTCTG
>CAZIWQ010000136.1:0-10274 GCA_964542355.1 uncultured Armatimonadia bacterium | reverse complement strand
CCCCTCCCGGACCTGCCGGCGGCCCTCGCGCACGCCCTCGCGACCCCGCAGGGGCCTGCGCTGGCGGACGTCGTTGCGCCCGGCGATCGCGTCCTGGTAATGACGGTCGACCACACGCGCCCGAACCCGGGCCCTGTGCTGTGGCCGTTGATGGACCGCATCACGAGTCTGGGCGGCCGACCGGAGATCATGATCGGTCTGGGCAACCACCGGCCGATGACGGCGGCCGAGCTGGACGCGTTCCTCGGCACCCACGACGTGCACCAGAATGCCGCGCGCGACCCCGACCAGTGGCGCCTGGGGACAACCCGGCACGGCACCCCCATCGAGGTCAGCCCGGTGCTGCGGGAGTTCGACAAGCGGATCGTGGTGGGCTTCATCGAGCCCCACTACCTCGCCGGGTTCTCGGGCGGACGCAAGATGATCCTGCCGGCCTGTAGCTCGCGGGCCGCAATCGGCCACAATCACTTCCTGACTGCACTCCACGGCCCGCAGCTCGGGGTGCTCGACGGCAACCCGGTCCACGAGGACATGCTCGAGGCGGCGCAGGCCGTCGGTGTGGACTGGCTCTGCGATGTAGTGGTCAATCCCGACGACAGCTTCCACTCGATCCATTGTGGTGACATGGTGGCGGCGCATCGTGCGGGTGCGCGCCAGGCCGCGGCCGTCTACTCGCAGCCGGTTGCGCGCCAGGCCGACATCGTGATCTGTTCCGCGGGCGGGGCGCCGTACGATGTGGACATGGTGCAGGCGAAGAAGGCACTCGCGCCGGCACTGGGGTGCGTCCGGCGGGGCGGTGCTGTGATCCTGCTCGGAGAGTGCCCCCGCGGGTGGGGCGCTTCCGAGCCTGACGGGGAGCTCATCGCCGCCGCGACTGCCCTCGCGACGCGGCGGCAACTGGAGGCCGAGCTGCGCGCGGGCCGCGTCACCCGCGACTGGGCGCCATGCAGCCCGGGCCTGTTGTTCTCCCGGCTCGTGCATGATGTCGGCGCCGAGCTGATCGTGGTCTCCGACCTCGGTCCCCGGCTCGCGGGCACAGTCTGCCACCCGGCGCCCGATCTTCCCGCGGCGCTGGCCCGCGCCACCCAGCGGCTCGGGGCGCAGGCGTCGATCCTGGTGATCCATGAAGCCCGCCGCACGATCTGCTGTCTGTCGCAGTGAGCCGCCGGCGCGACCCGCAACCTGCGCCAAGACCGGCCCAACGAAAGGAACTCGTCTGATGACCTCACCTGTCACCACCGCCGACCCCGGGCGCATCATGCAGCACGTGCGGCACCTGGCGTCGGAGATCGGGCCACGCCTGGCCGGGAGCCCCGAGGAGCAGGCCGCCGCCGACTACATCGAGTCCCAGATGCGCGCCCTCGGCCTCGCGGATGTGGAGCAACAGCCCTTCACCTGCAAGTGGTACGACATCCGCCAGGCCTCCCTGCAGGTCCGCGATGGCCACACGTGGGAGCCCGTCACCATGGATGCCGTCGCGCACTCGCCCAGCACGCCCGGCGAGATCGAGGCCGAGCTCGTGTACGTCGGGACCGCGGGCGACGACGTGCTCGACCGGGTCGATCTGAAGGACCGGGTCGCACTGGTCCACGGCACCTACGGGCCCAGCCCGCGCATGATCCGGCGGTTCGCCGAGGCGCAGGTCGCCGCCGTCATCTGGACCGATGTCCGCTACACGACCCAGTGGAATGTCCTGGTCGGGCTCCCGTATACCTTCCTGCAGCTGTTCACTTGCCCCGCCTCCTCGGTGCCGTACACTGTCCAGTGGGACCTCGTCCGGCGCGGGGTCGACCGTGTGAAGCTCAACCTCGACCTGATTGTCGCGGACCGGCTCTCGCAAAACGTCGTGGGGGTGCTCCCGGGAGCCTCCGCCGACGGCGGGGTTATCGTGTGTGGGCATCACGACTCGGTGCGAGGCTGTACGGGGGCCGAAGATAACGCCGCGGGGGTGGGCTGTGCCCTGGCCGTGGCCGCGGCGCTGCGCGACATGAAGCTCGCGAAGCCCGTGAAGATTGCTTCCTTCGGCACCGAGGAGCAGCTCTCGCAGGGCGCCTTCGCCTTCGTCGACACCCCCGCCAACCGCGCCGCGAAGCTGGACCTGGTGCTCAACATCGACGGGATGGGCTGCTGGACCGGCGTGAACGATGTGTTCCTCACGGGATCGGCCGGACTGCACGAGTACATGCATGGCCGGATGGCCGCCTATGACTGGCCGGGCCGGGTGCGCGACGAGCCCGACGGCTTCTCCGACCACTTCCCCTTCATCGTCAAGGGGGTGCCGGGGGCCTGGTTCCATCGCGGTAACTGCCCGGGCGGACGCTGGTTCCACCACAGTCAGTACGACACCACCGACGTCCTCTCGCCGCAGGTGCTGGCCGACTGCGCGAGCTTCGTCTTGCGGGTGGCGCACGACATCGCTTCGCAGCCGACGCTGCCGTTCGCCCGGCGCTTCCCGGCCCGGACCCGCCGTGCCGTGGCGGCCGTGGCCGACGGCTGGCTGAACGTCTGAAAGAGCGGCCGGAGAGCCGTCGTGAGGCCGCCACGCCAGGTCGGAGCGTGGGCACCATGCTGCGGCGCCTACTCGATGCGCTTCAGAGCCTCCTGCCGGATCTGAACCTGTCGCTGGCGCCCGGTGAGCGGCGGCGGGAGCTGCCCGCCGGCCGCCGACCGGCTGACGGCGCCTGCGCCGAAGAGGCGGCGGCGCGCTACCTCCGGCGGCGCGGCTACCGAATTGTGTGCCGCAACCGCGTCAACGCCATCGGCGAGCTCGACATCGTTGCCCGGCAGGGCGACCAGATCGTGCTGGTGGAGGTCCGCGCGCGTCGTCCGGGTGCGCCCGTCGCTCCCCGCGACAGTCTCACCCGTGACAAGCGCCGCACACTGGCACGGTCCGGCGAGCTGTTCTTGCGCCAGCACCACATGAGCGGCTGCCGGATGCGGGTCGATCTCGTCGCGGTGGAGCTAGGCGAGCGGGGACAAGTCTGCAACGTGGAGCACATCCGGGACATCGAGCTCGTGGAGTGAGGCCCAGTGATCTTTCGAGTTTCTTGCCAGGTGCGCAACCGCATCTTCACACGGGCCGGCTATACTACTCAAACTCAATCAGAGTGAAGTCGTTGCTCCGCCTCAGGTGGTTTTTCCGCACTATGCGGCAACCGGGGAGGGGGCGCCCCTACCGTCAGGAACGCAAGTGTCTGGGAAGAACACTTGCCGCTCTGGCGGTTCTTTTTTTGCGGGGGCGCGCGGCCGGCTCAGCTTCCGCTGTCACCCGTGGGTGCCGCGTCGCCTCCCAGGATACGGCGGATGATCAGAGCGAAGTCGGGGTAGTTGCTGATCGGCTTCGTGTAGTAGAACGTGCACCCGAGGTCGATGCCGGTCTTGATGTTGACGGGCTCTTTGAGCGCGGTGAGCATCAGCACGGGGATGTCGCGCAGCCGTTCATCGGCCTGAATGCGGGTGAGTGTTGCCCAGCCATCGAGGCGCGGCATCATCACGTCGAGGATGATCAGGTCCGGCTGGGTGGTCTTGAGCACCTCGAGGGCCTGGATGCCATCATAGGCCTCGAGCACCTCATAGCCTTCCCCTTCGAGGAAGATGCGGGTGGCCAGGACCATGTCGCGGAAGTCATCGACGAGCAGGATCCTCTTCGGGCGCTGCCTGTCCTCGGTCATCGGTCGCCACCATCCTTGGCATCGGTCTGGTCACTCAGGGCCCTCTGCTCTTCACCGGGGTCGATCGCCAGCAGGCGCTCCACCACCAGTCCCAGGTCATCGAACTGCAGCGGCTTCTCCTTGACCTCGTACCAGTCGCAGCCCAGGTGCCAACCATACGCTTCCTCGTGCGTGTGCCCCAGCGCAGTCAACACCAGCACCCTGATCTGCTGCGTCCGCGGGTTGTCATGGAGCAGCTTGAGAACCTCCCATCCCGATACCGGCCGCATCATGACATCGAGGATCACGAGGTCCGGCTTGCGGCGGGCAATCGCCTTGAGGGCCTCCAGACCATTCGGCGCCTCGTCCACCTCATGGCCCAGTGCCTCCAGGTGGGTGCGCAGAGCGAAGCGCATTGCCTCTTCGTCGTCGACAACCAGTATGAACGCACCCATGGATGCACGGACCCCCTGCTAGAGGAGCGGCCGAAACGCCGCCCTGAGCCGCGACGGCACGCTCGGATGGCCGCCACAGCCACTCACCGACATCGCGCCACACAGACTCGATTCGTCTTGTGCCACCGCCTGACCTTCCTGGCAACTCGCGATCCCGGGAAAAGGCCCGCGCTCGCCCGGCGGCATCACGACGGCGCCTCGCCCGCTCCCCGCACACGCGCGCGCCAGGCGGCGGCCGCGTCGTGGATGCTCCGCCGGTCGCGGGCGAAGCTCATGTCCGGCATGCGCTTCGCATACTCCTTCAGCTCGGCGACCACCTGCGCCAACTGGCCGATGTGGCAGATGTCCGCGGCTTCGTTGGTCGCGCAGACCACAGTCAGCGACAGCAACGGGAAGCACACCTCCTCGCCGCTCGCCCGGCTGACCCCGGTGATGAACCCGCGCTCCCGATCCACCGAATCATAGAATCCCCCCACGCCCGCGTCAACTCGCCGCACTACCTCGGCGGCGACCTCTTCCGCGCGCCCTGGCCGGGTCAGGATGAAGAAGTCGTCGCCACCGAGGTGGTAGACAGCCTCCTCGGCCCCGGCCACCTGTTCGAGCGTATCGGCCACAAAGCCCAGGACCGCGTCGCCGCGCAGGAACCCATAGTGGTCATTGAAGGCCTTGAAGCTCCGCAGATCACAGGCGAGCAGGGCCAGCTCACCGCGCTGGGGGAGGCGGGCGGTGAGTGCTCGCTGCAGTGCCGCGCCTCCCGGCAAGTGCGTCAGGGGGTTCACGTCGATGTCGAGGTGCCGCCGGCGCACCAGGGCTGTGACGCGGGCGGCGAACTGTGCCCGCTCTGTCGGCCAGGACACCAACTCGTCGGCACCCGCCAGCAGTGCGGCCGCTCGGTTGCTGTCGAGCGCCGCGGTGGCCACCAGCACGAGCGCCGGCGCGACGCGCCAGCAGGCGGCCAGTGTGCGCAGGCGCAGCCTCACTTCCGCCCAGTCGGCCGGGGCCTCCTGGACGCAGACGGTGGCTCCGAGGCGGCCCGCCGGGCACGTCTGTGCGACTGTCAGCCCGGCCTCCGCCAGCGCACCGACGAGCTCGGCACCGAGCTCGTCCCGGCCCACACTCACCCAGACGTCGACCATTGCTCGCCTGCCTCCCGGCCCGCGCCCTGTCGGCTCTCCCGGCTGCCACCCCGGGGAGCGCGGCCGTCCCGGCCGCAGCCGTTGCCGTGCGCGGTCTGGCCGGCGCACTCCCACCTCCCGGTGGGAGCGGCCGCCCGCCGCGCCGGTTCCTCCCGTTGTTGGCCGCCTGACCCCGGAATCCCTCCCCGGGCGCAGCCTCCACTCCTCGGCCGCAAGAGGGAGGCGGGGCCCGCCTGTCGAACCGGAACCGACAGCGGCGCGACGGCCCCGCCATTCGCCGACAGCTCGCCACCAGGGTGATCCCCATGGAGTCCCGTCTGATCGATGCAATCGCGCAGGACCGCGACGCGATCGTGAGCCTGTGTCAGGCACTATGCCGCATCAACACCGTGAACCCCTACTCGGGCGACCGCGCACCGGGGGGGGAGCGGGCCGGTCAGGAGTTCCTGGCACCCATGCTCGCGCAGTTGGGAGCGCAGGTGACCATGTTGCCCTGCCCGGACGATATCTACGCGCGCAGCGGAGTGCTGGGGCCCGTCGAGCGCGACTTCACCGACCGGCCGAACCTCATCGCCAGCTTCGACTTCGGCCGGCCGGGACCGCGCGTCGTGCTCAACGGTCACATGGACACCGTGGGCATCGACGCGATGACGATCGACCCGTTGGCTGCGCGCGTGGCGGACGGCAAGATCTGGGGACGCGGCACCAGCGACTGCAAGGGGGGCCTCACGACGGCGGTCAGTGCCCTGCGGCACCTGGTCGCGTGCGGCGCGCCCCTGCGCGGCTCGATCGTGTTCACGAGTGTCGTCGATGAGGAGTGCAACGGCAGTGGCGCCGGGACGCTGGCGTGCATCGATGCCGGCTATACCGGCGATGAAGCCATCTTTGTCGACGGCAATGACGATGCCCTGGTGCTCGGCTGCAACGGATGCCTGACGGCCGACCTGCATGTGGCGGGCCAGGAGGGACATGCCGCCTGGGGCACGGGCGTCTCGGCGATTGAGAAGGCCCTCGTCGTGAAGGGTGCGATCGATCGCTTCAAGCACGAACGCGAGGCCCGGCGACCCGACGCCCGCGTCAACCTCGGCATCTTCCATGCGGGGACCCATCCCGCGGTCGTAGCGGGACGGGCGCACCTGTCGCTCAACTGCGTCTACGAGGTCGCCGAAGCCGCCGCGGCGCAGGCCGCGGAGGGCCGCTGGGGCGCCGGCCCGATCCGCACGCACTTCGAGCGCCTGGTGCGGGAGGCCGAGGCCGGCGATGAGTGGCTGCAAACCCATCCTTCCCGCCTCACCTGGGTCAAGGACCTCGTCCCCTTCCAGGCTCCCCCGGACATGCCGCTGGCCGCGAGCCTGGAGCAGGCGTACCAGACGGTCAACCAGAGCCTGCCTCCCCACGAGCACATGGTCGGGTGGAGCGATGCCGCCTACTACTCGGCACTGGCCAACATGCCCACTGTCCTGTACGGCCCCGGCGTCAGTGGCAAGCCCCATTCGCCGGATGAATTCGTGGCGATCGACAACCTCGTGCGCTGCACGCAGGTCCTGGCTCTCACCTTGCTGCGCAGGCTCACGTGAGGGCACCGCTACCGGCGTAGCGCCCGAATCGTGTGCCATGCCCGCACCACCCGCATCACGAGCACCATCGGATCGATCGGAGCGCCGCTCCGACACCCCACACCCCTGTCGTTCCCGGTGGACACCCGGGGTGACCCCGGCTACAATGCAGGGGTCTCGTGGGCCGTCGCGGCTCTCCGTGGGGGGGGAGCGCCCGGCTGACCTCGCACACCGAGAGGCGATCCCTGTGATCTACGTCGGCACCTCCGGCTACTCCTATGACGACTGGGTCGGCCCGTTCTACCCGGCGCGGACACCCAAGAGTGCCTTCCTCGGCTTGTACGCCCAGCGGTTCTCGTCGGTCGAGGTCAACTACACCTACTACCGCATGCCCACCGCGGCGACGCTCGAGGCGATGGCCCAGAAGGTTGGGCCCACGTTCCGTTTCGTCGTGAAGGCGACCGGCGAGTTGACCCACGAGCGCAGCGGGCGCGAAGAGGCCTTCGCCGAGTTCCGCGCCGCGTTGCAGCCGCTTGTCGAGCGCGGGCAGCTCGGGGGCGTCCTGGCCCAGTTCCCCTACTCATTCAAGCCCACGGAGGCTACCCGCGCCTACCTGGGCGTCGTGCGCGAGCAGTTGCCGGATCTGGCGGTGATCGTCGAGTTCCGCAACTCGGCATGGGTCAACCCGCGCAGCTTCGACCTGCTACGCAGCCTCGGTCTGGGCTACTGCTGCGTCGATGAGCCCCGACTGACGGGCTTGATGCCACCGGTCGCCGAGGTCACTGCGCCACCTGCCTATCTCCGCTTCCACGGCCGCAACGCCGCCAGGTGGTTCGAGCATGACGAGGCGTGGGAGCGCTACAACTACCTGTACACCCGCGACGAGCTGGCCGACTGGGCTCACAAGCTGCGTGCGCTGGCGAGCGTGGGGACAGAGGCCTACGTCTTCTTCAACAACCACTACAACGCCCAGGCGGTGCAAAACGCCGGCCTGTTCGTGGAGCTCTTGCACGAGGCGGACGAGAGCTGAGGAGTTGCCATGTACGAGTTGGACCGCGCGATCCTGTCCGAGTTGATCGACCTGCGCGTGCACGGGCAGCGCGCGCTGATGGCACACGCCAGGGCCCGACCGCGCCGCGGCGAGCTGACCACTGACGGCAAGCTGGTGATCCTGGCGGCCGATCATCCGGCACGGATGGTGCTCGACCTCGGCGACGACCCGGTGCGCATGGGCTGGCGGGCCGAGTACCTGGGGCGCATCCTCCGCGTGCTGCGCAGCGGCGCCGTCGATGGCCTGATGGCGACGCCGGACATCATCGAGGAGGTCCTCGCCGTGGACCTGCTCGGGGGCCGTCGCGGGGCCCAGAGCCTGCTCGCCAATCGGTTGTTGATCGGCTGCATGAACCGCGGCGGGCTTGCCGGCACCGCGTTCGAGATGGCCGACGCCTTCACCGCCTTCACGGCGCCGCAGCTCGCGGCCATGAACATGGACGGGGCCAAGCTGATGTTCCGCCTGGAGCCGCTCGAGTTCGCCAGCGGACAGACCATCGCAGCCTGCAGTCGGGCAGTCAACGAGTGCCTCGACGAGGGGCTGACCGTGTTCCTCGAGGCGCTGATGGTGCGGTTCGAGGACGGGCGCTATGTGGTCGACAAGACCGGCGACAGCCTGATCCGGCTGTGCAGCGTCGCCTCCGGCCTGGGGAAAAGTTCGTGGAAAACCTGGCTCAAGCTGCCCTACACTGTGGATTACGCGCGAGTCGCCGCCGCCACCACGTGCCCGATCCTGATCCTCGGCGGGCCGGCGGTGGGCGATCCGCAGGGGCTGTTGTCGGAGGTCGCCCAGGCGATGGCGGCAGGGGACAATGTCCGAGGGGCGTTGGTGGGCCGCAACGTCCTCTATCCGGGTGACGCTGACCCGGCCGCGGTCGCCGAGCAGGTGTCGGCGATTGTCCACAAGGGGTGCCGCAGTGTCTGAGGGTCCCCCCTCCGTCCGCACAGTCCGGGGGCCGACGGTCCCGCCGGGGGGGCGCCCGGAGGGTGCCGGCCCCGCCGGCGGCGAGCTCGCGCTCCCATCACGCCCCCTCTCCCACCACCTGGCACTGACGGTGTACTGGTTCAGCAACACGCTGCTGTGGGGTGCCCTGCTCCACCTGGGCCTCCAGAGCCGCCTCGGCGACTGGTTCCCCCAGGAGCGGGTAGGGTACTACCTGGGCCTGGTCGGCCTCGTGGGCGGCACGTGCGGAGCGGTGGCCCAGTTCGTCGTCGGGGCACTGAGCGACCACTCGCGACATCGCTGGGGCCGCCGCCGGCCCTTCCTGCTCGCGGGGGCGCTTGGTTGCGGTCTCGCCCTCCTCGGCCTGGGGGCGGCGAACAGCTTCTGGCCGTTCGCGGCCGCCTTCGTGTTCACACAGCTCACCTCGAACATCGCCCTGGCACCGTTCGCCGCCCTGCTGCCGGACACTGTCCCTGCGCGCGAGCACGGCACGGCCTCCGGAATGATGGGGCTGGCGCGGCTGCTCGGCGATATCGGCGGCCTGGTGCTGGCAGCATCACTGCTGAGCACCGCGGCGCTCCCGCTGGCCTCCCCGGCGACCGTCACCGCCTTCCACGCCCAGCGGATGACGATCCTGTCCACCATTCTGGCGGGGGCGCTGATCGTGGCCGCAATCGTGACCTGCCTCAGCGTGCGCGAGGTCCCGTTGCGCGGAGCCTCCCCGGTGGCGTGGCGCGAAGTCATTGCCGGCGCCTTTGCCCTTGACCGGCGGACCAACGCCGACTTCGCCTGGCTGACGCTGTCGCGCGGAGTGACAAACCTCGGCTTCTACATGTTCCTGGCGATCCTGCTGTACTTCGTGAAGTACACGCTGGGCGCCCCGGACCCGGAGGGGATGACCCGCCGCATTCTCGTCCCGGCGATGGTTGTGGCGGCGCTGGTCACCGTCCCGGCGGGGGTCGTGTCCGATCGTGTGGGGCGGCGCGGGATCATCTTCGCCGCGCAACTCACCCTCGCCGGCGCCGCCGCCGCCCTCCTCATCGCCCCCACTGCCCGCGTCGCACTCTTCGCGGGCATCCCCGCGGGGATTGCCTACGGCGTCTTCACATCCGTCGAGTGGGCGCTGGCGTGCAATCTGCTTCCGCCCCGCGAGGCCGCCCGGCACCTGGCGGTATGGAATGCGGCCGCCGTCATACCACAGGTTCTGGCGTTCCCCGTGGCGGGGGTGGTCGGCAGCGCTCTCGCCGGGTACGGCCAGGGGATTGGGTGGCGCGTGGACTTCGCGATCGCGATCCTGTGCTGCCTCGTTGGTGCGTGGCTGCTGCGACGCGTGCGCGAGCCGCGGGCGGCCTAGAAGAGCGGCCGAGAAGTCGTTCTGAGGCCGCGACGGTCGCCGCGTAGGTCGAGCGTCTCGCTCGACAAGACCCGCCGACCGGGACGACGCCGCTGTTTTTCGCGTCGTCCGGCGGTCCTGTCATCCTGAG
>CAZIWQ010000135.1:0-10276 GCA_964542355.1 uncultured Armatimonadia bacterium | reverse complement strand
TTTCGCGTCGTTCCGCCTGCCTGTCATCCTGAGCCCAGACCGCGCAGCGGTCTTCTGGCGAAGGATCAGCATCAGCCGAAGGCGCTTGTATGCGGAATGTGATCCTTCGTCGCTGCGGCTTATGCGAAGCCGCATTCGCTCCGCAGGATGACATCGGCCCAGAGGCCCGGTTCGTGCGGCCGCCGCCGGGCTGGCCAGAAAACAGCGGCGTCGGGACGGTCGGCCTACACGAATGCGGCTCGTCCCTCGCCGCCGGCCCTCGTGGTCCGGCCCCGCCGAACGGCGCGCGGGCCAAGCACGGGTGTGCGACTACCCGAACTTCCACACGACGCCGTAGCCGCCGCGCGGGTACTCCCACTCAATGTTGTCGTAGGGACAGACGATCTTGCAGACACCGCACTCGACGCAGTTCTCGTACGCAACGCGGGTCTCATTGTCTTCCCACTCATAGACCTGGGCGGGGCAGCGGAGAATGCAAGGCTTGTCCTCGCACCGCTGGCACACGGCCTGGTCCTTGATCTTGAGGTGGGAAGTGGCGTCGGTCTTGTACTTGACCTTGTAGAGCTTGTCGACAAGACCGATGTTGCACTCGCCGGCCTTGACGCGTTCGTAGTGCGGGCCCGAGACGCGCTCGTAGGGCCGGCCTGAGGAAGCCTTGGAGTTGCTCACAGGGTTGACCTCGCTCCCTCCAGCCCGTCCCACGCCAGGCCGAAGATATTGCGCCGCTCGAGGATCATGCGCAGGATCCGCCACTGCTTCGCGCGCTTGGTGTCCCCATCGACGGTCATCATCTCGCGCACGGCGTCGGACGCCAGCTCCGGGTAGACTGCAAAGATCGGGTGGTGCTCGACGAAGCTGGTGGCATTGCGGTATTTGCGCAGGTCAGGCAGGACCGGGCTGTGCTCGAGGCGCTCGCGGTAGTGGTTGAGCACCGCGGAGGAGTAGTCGCCGCGCGCGTGGGCCTCGATGGCCGTCTCTCCCGCGAGCTTGCCGGAGATGATGGCATGGTTGGAGCCCTCGCGGTGCATCGCGTTCACCATCATCGCCGCGTCGCCGGCGATCATGACGCCGTTGCCAAACAGTTGGGGCAGGGAGTTGTAGCCGCCCTCGGGGATCATGTGTGACATGTACTCGAGCGTCTCGCCGCCCGCGAGCAGGGGCGCAATCATCGGGTGGGCCTTGAAGCGGGCGAGCAGGTCGAAGGGGGTCAGCTCCGCTTCGAGGGCGTCGGCGAGGAGTGTCCCCACGCCGATCGAGAGGCTGGTCTTGTTGGTATAGATCCAGGCCATGCCGACCATCCCGGCACAGGCATCGGCCATCAACTCCATCGCCACGCCCTGGCTGCTGTCGGGGAGGTTGAAGCGGTCGTTGATGACCTGCTCGGGGAGCCCGATGACCTCCTTCACCGCGGAGGCCGCCTGGTGGGGCTGGAGCTGCTGCTGCATGCCGAGCTGGACCCCGAGCTGGGGGTTGATGCCCTCACACAGGATGACGACGGGGGCATAGAGCTCCCCGTCTTCGCGGCCGCACTCGACCCCGACGACGCGGTCGCCGTGGCGCAAGACGCGGTCGACGCGGGTCTGGGAGATGATCAGGGCCCCGGCCTGCTCCGCCTGGGTGGCCAGCCAGCGGTCGATCTTGACGCGCAGCACACTGAAGGCGTTGGGGACGTCGCCGATGAGCTTCTCGCTGCGGTAGCCGAACTTGAGGGCCGAGTCGGGAGTGAGGGCCCACACCTGCTGCTCGACGATGGGGCGCTCGAGCGGGGCCTGCTTCCAGAAGTCAGGCCACACCTGGGCGGTGGGGCGGGTGTAGAGGATGCCGCCCATGACGTTCTTAGTGCCGGGCTTGTCGCCGCGCTCGATGACGATGGTGTTGAGGCCGGCGCGGGCGGTCGTGGTGGCCGCGGCGAGCCCGGCCGGCCCGGCACCCACCACGATCACGTCGAAGCGTTGGCTGCTGTCGGCAGTCTCGGGCGTCATGCGCGCGCTGTCTCCTTGCCGTTGCCGGTGGTGGCTTCCGCCTCGCCCAGCAGCACCTGCTTGAGGTCGCGCTCCCCGGCAACGCGGATCAGCTCGGGGATCACGCGGTACAGGTCGCCGACGATGCCGTAAGTCGCCACCCCGAAGATCTTCGCCTTCGGGTCGCGGTTGATCGCCACAATGACATCGGAGGTCTCCATCCCCACCAGGTGCTGGATGGCACCGGAGATGCCACAGGCGACATACAGCTTGGGGCGCACCGTCGTCCCGGTCTGGCCGACCTGGTGGTCATGCGAGATCCAGCCCGCGTCCACGGTGGCGCGCGAGGCCCCCACCACCCCACCCAGCGCGTCGGCGAGGTCGCGGATGAGGTCAAAGCCCTTGGGGCCGCCGAGACCGCGCCCGCCGGAGACGATGAT
The DNA here is from genome assembly GCA_964542355.1 of uncultured Armatimonadia bacterium. GTDB lineage: Bacteria > Armatimonadota > Zipacnadia > Zipacnadales > JABUFB01 > CAZIWQ01. The sequence goes on along the minus strand of CAZIWQ010000135.1, from coordinate 7,875 downwards.
GTCAGCGAACTGGAGGTTTGGGCGGTCGCTCCCGGTATCCGGCCGGAACTCAATGACCTTGGTCGCCACCTGCTCCTCGGTCAGGTCGAGTGTCTCCGCGATGACCTCGGCCCTGCGCCCGGCCTGGCGCGCTAGCGCCGACATCACACGCGGCCGCACCGTCGACATCTGCGGCCGGTGCTCCTTTGTCATGATGGTCGCCATGATGTTGCCGCCGAAGGCGGGCCGGGTCTGGCGCAGGTGCCGGGTCTCCGTGTCGATGTCCAGCCCCGTACAGTCCGCGGTCAGGCCGGTATGGAGGTCAGTGGCAATCGCTCCGGCGAGATCGCGCCCGGTGGTGCTGGCGCCCATCAACATGACCTCCGGCTTGTGCTTGCGCACCAGCGAGATGCAGCCCTGTGCATACGGCTCCGTGCGGTAGTCTGCCAGCACCGGCATGTCGATGACATACGCGCGGTCGGCGCCATACTCACCGGCTTCGGCAGTGACGCGCTCCATCTGGTGGCCGAGGATGACCGCGGAGAGCTTGCAGCCCAGCGAGTCGGCGAGGCGGCGACCGGCGCCGAGCAGCTCCCAACTCACCGGGTGCACGTGCCCGTGGGCCTGCTCGACAAACACCCAGACGCCCGAGTAGTCGGCGAGCGAGGTTGGTGCCGGCTCGGCGAGCGGCTCCTCCTCCTCCGCAGGCTCTGCGGGAGCCGCCGCCTCCCCCTCCCCCTCCCCCACCTCCTCGACGAGTAACTGGAAGCAGTCGGCCGGGCACACCTTGAGGCACTTGCCACACTTGACGCACTTGTCCATGTCCACGACGGCGATGCCGTCGACCATCTCGACAGCCTCAACCGGGCATTCGCCCGTGCAGTAGGTGCAGCCGGTGCACTTGCTCTTATCGTAGATGAGTGTGCGTTTCTTCTTCTTGGCCATAGGCCACCATCCTGCAGAGGTTGACACCATCACGGCCGGGGCCGGCGTCCCGTCAGCCGTCGCCGTTCTGTAGGGCGCGGGGACTTGTGCCCCGCCGCCCTACCCCTGCACCAGGGTCACGAGGCGGTCGGCGAGTTGCTCCGCCGCGCGGGCGGGGTCACTGTCGCCCGCGGCGATGATCTCTCCCGGCTGGCGCGGCGGCGGCGGGAAGATGCGGTTCACCATCGTCGGTGAGCCCTTGAGGCCGAGCAGACCCTCGTCGGCGCTGAGGTCGACCTTCCCCCAGACCTCGGCCTGGTAGCGGGCCGCGCGAATCATGTTCGGGAGCGAGGCATAGCGCACCTCATTCATCTCTTCCACGCACGTGAGCAGACACGGGAGCGGGGCGTCGACGACCTCCACGCCCTTCTCGAGGCGCCGCAGAATGCGCGCCCGGCGCGCCTCCAGGTCGACGCTCTCGACACCGACGGCATAGGTGATCTGGGGGACGTGCAGGCGGCGCGCGAGACCGGGGCCGACCTGCGCCGTGTCGCCATCGATCGCCTGCTTGCCACACAGCACCATGTCCAGGCCCGTCTCGTCGCGCAGGCGGATCAGGGCGCACCCGATGGTGTAGCTGGTGGCCCAGGTGTCGGAGCCCGCGAACGCGCGGTCACTGATCAGGATGCCGCGGTCGGCACCGAACGAGATGCACTCGCGGATCACCTCGATCGCCTGGGGGGGGCCCATGCACACGATGGTGACCGTGCCGCCGTAGCGCTCCTTGAGCTGCACGGCTGCCTCGGCCGCATGCGCGTCGTAGGGGTTGAGGATCGAGGGGACACCCTCGCGCACGAGCGTGTTGGTCTGTGGGTCGATGCGGACCTCGGTAGTGTCCGGCACCTGTTTGACGCAGACGATGAGGTGCATTACCAGACCTCGGGAGTAGTGTGCTTGCGGGCGATCCGGCGATCCCCCATTGTGAGCGGCCTGTCACGCGTGCGGGTGGTCGTGGTGGGCGTGTCCCGCGGCGGCCCGATGCTCGATGCTGCACAGGAGCCCGTCCTCGCAGCACGGTTCGCATTCGAACTCGAGGGTTGTCTCGGTGAAGCCGAACCCGGCGGACAGGATGTGCTCGAGCTTGGTGCGGATCGCCGCCCGCTCGGCCTCCGTCTCCGGGCAGGTGACCACGTGTGCGCTCAGCGCGCGGATGTTGGAGCAGATGTTCCAGGCGTGCACGTGGTGCACGCCCTTGACTTCCTCAACGGCGACCATCGCGGCGGCCAAGGCCTCGAGGTCCACGCCGGGCGGGACGCCCTCGAGCAGGATGTGGCTCGCCTGCCCGATCACCCGCACTGCGCCCCCCAGGATGAACAGGCCGATGCCCGCACTCAGCAGTGGGTCGACCTGCGTCCAGCCGGTAACGCGAATCACGAGTGCGGCGATCACAACGCCCACCGAGGCCAACAGGTCACCCAACACGTGTAGGTAGGCGCTGCGCAGGTTCAGGTCGTCGTGACCATGCCCCCCGAGCCGCACTGCCACGACCCAGTTCCCCACCAGGCCCACCAGCGCGATGGCCAGCATCTCCAGTGACTTGATCGCCGGTGGCGTCAGCAGGCGTTGATAGGCCTCATAGAAGATCAACAGGCAGATGACCACGAGCGACAGGCCGTTGGCCAGTGCCGCGAAGACCTCCGTGCGGTGCAGCCCGTAGCTGTGACGGTCGGTTGGTGGTCGACAGGCCAGGCCCACCGCAAACAGAGTCAGCGCCAGGGAGAGCACATCGGAAAACACGTGCCCGGCGTCACTCAGGAGCGCCAGGCTGCCCGTCCAGAACCCGCCGATCAACTCACCCACGAACACCACGCCCGTGAGCCCGATTGCGAACCGCAAGTGGCGACCGCGCAGGCGGTCGAAGTCGGGCGGGGCATCATGGTCGTGGCCGGAGCTGATTGCCATTATCTTACACGTCCGGGGCGTCAGACACAAGGGATGCGGGGCCCGCTCCGTTGCGTATCTGCCGTCGTCCCGGGCCTCCTCCCGCAACGCGTGACTGTGCCCGGCGGCACGGTCACGCGTCCGCCAGACAGGCGGTCTCGCTCTCCGGAGTATATAGCGTCGTTATGCGCTGCGCAAGGGCGTGCTGGGAAACAACCCACCCGCCGCGCAGCGGCCGGTTGCTCGCTTCTGACGGCGGCCCCGCCGGGAGTGTCGGGCGTACCGGTGTGGACCGTCGATGGCGCGGGGCCCCGTCGCCGCAACTTTTCCCCTCACCGTTGTCTAACTCACAAACCCAGCCGGCGACCAGGCGGCCCGCTTTGTGGTGGCCTGCCGTCGCCCATGCCCAGAGACTTGGCCGAGAAGCCGCTCCCGGCAGAGGACTTCCGCCGTGAGGGATGTGCGCCCTGGCTGCCCCGGCCGGCGCACGTCACGTCTGCTCCGCCACGTCCCCACTCCTGAGGGATCGCTCCTGTGGAAGTCCCGCTGATGGACCTCAAAGCCCAGTATGCCGACCTGCGAGATGAGCTGCTGGAGGCCGTCGACGACGCACTCACCTCGATGCAGCTCTTTCTCGGCCCGAACGTCAATGCCCTCGAAGCCGAGTGGGCCGACTACTGCGGCGCCGACCACGCGATCGGCGTGGGCAATGGCACCGAGGCCATCGCGCTGGCACTCAAGGCGCTCGGCATCGGCCCCGGGGATGAGGTCATCACCGTCTCGTGGACCTTCATCGCCACGATCGAGGCCATCGCACATTGCGGGGCGACCCCGGTTGTCGTGGACATCGACCCCCAGACCTATTGCATGGACCCGGCGAAGCTGGCGGAGGCCCTGACCCCCCGCACCCGGGCCGTCATCCCTGTCCACGTGTTCGGGCATCCCGCCGACATGGAGGCCGTCACGGAGGCGGTGGGCGGGCGCGAGATCGCCATCGTCGAGGACGCGGCGCAAGCCCACGGGGCCCGCTACCAGGGCCGGCGCGTGGGGTCGCTCGGCCGCGCCGCCACGTTCAGCTTCTACCTGACCAAGAACCTCGGCGGCTACGGCGAGGGCGGAATTGTGACGACGAGCTGTGACCAGGTCGCCGACAAGCTCAAGCTGCTGCGCAACCACGGCCATATCTCCAAGTACGAGCACGATGTCATCGGCTACAACGGGCGCCTCGATGAGATCCAGGCGGCGATGCTGCGCATCAAGCTGCGCTACCTCGATCAGTGGAACACGCGCCGGCGAGAGCTGGCCGGGATGTACACCGCGCGGCTGGCCGAGCTGCCCGTCGTCGTCCCCTATGAGGCGCCGTGGGCCGAGCACGTCTATCATCTGTACACGATCCGCACCCCCCGTCGCGAGGTCCTCGCCGAGGCGCTTTCGGAGGCCGCGATCGGCCATTCGCTCCACTACAAGGCTCCGCCCCACACCCAGCCTGCTTGTCGGCAGTTCGGCCTGTCGGAGGCGCACCTGCCCGTCACGACCGAGCTGTCCGCGCAGGTGATCCAACTGCCGATGCATCCGCTGCTCAAGGAATCCGAGATCGACTACGTGTGTGATGTGATCCGCCGCGTGGTGGTCTCGTAGGGAACGGCGGCATGTGGCACTGGGCATGTGGCATCCGGCAACGGCCGGAGGCGGCACGGCCGGCGGGCCACAAGCGCTCGCCCCAGACACGACACGGCGACGGCACGTCTGCCTCACCCCCGGTCCCCATACGCGTCAAAACAAGCGCGAACGCGGGCCCAGGGTCGTCCCGGGCGCGCGGTCCGGAGGCTGTCGACAGGCGCATTCCGTGACGACCCCTGCCGGACAAGCTGGCAGGGGTCCGTCGAGCCGGTCACCCCATCGCCAAGGTCAACCCCGCCTATCTTGACGCCTATGCCCCCGGCTCCTCTCCGTCCCGGAACGGAGTCGCCATGCCGGGTTCTCCGGCACCCAGGAACGAGGAAGATCACAGGGATGGCAACGACACGCCCTCACCCCAATCTTCGGAGCAGAGGGGTGAACGGCAGACAGCAGTGGCAGACGGCGGCGGCGCACAGGTCGCCGCCCTACAAACGGCAGACGGCGGCGGCGTCCCGTGCATGGGGGATCTCCATCCTACAGCATGGCTCCGTTCCCCGCCGTTGCCCAATGCCACATGCCACATGCCACATGCCACATGCCGAGTGCCGGCCGGCCGCCGTTCCCCCGCCATTCAGAAGGAGGACACCCCTGCTACGAGGAAACGCTTTCCCATGCGGGCGCCCCCGGTGCCCACCCAATCTCGCAGGGAGGCTGTCACCATGGCCATCCGAGTCGGCTTTGTCGGCGCCGGTGGGATGAACTCGGCGCACATGAAGAACCTGTCGCAGATCAGCGGAGCGAAGATCGTCGCCATCTGCGACCTGCAGGAGGACCGCGCCAACCAGCGCGCGGCCGAGTACGGCGCTCGACCGTTCACCTGCTGGAAGACGATGCTCAAGGAGACGCCGCTGGACGCCATGTACGTGGCCGTCCCGCCGTTCGCGCACGAGGGGCAGGAGCAGGCCGCGGCCAAGCTCGGCATCCACCTGTTCGTCGAGAAGCCCGTCGCCGTCGATGTGGCGACGGCACAGAGTGTCAACACGGCGATCCGCAAGGCCGGCGTCGTCGCGACCGCGGGGTTCCAGGACCGCTACCAGGACATCGTCAAACGCCTGCAGAAGCTGTTGGAGAAGAACCGCCCGGCGCTGATCATGGGCTACTGGATCGGCGGCATGCCCGGGGTCGCCTGGTGGCGCGTGAAGGCCCAGTCCGGCGGCCAGGCCGTCGAGCAGACGATCCATACCTTCGACATGGCGCGCAACCTGTTCGGCGAGGTCGCCAGCGTCCACTGCACGTGGTCGACCGGCCTGATGAGCGAGGTCCCCAACTACGACATCGAGGACGCCACCTGCGTCAACCTGCAGTTCGCGAGCGGGCTGTGCGGCACGATCTTCTCCGGCTGCTTTGCCAAAGGCTACAGCAAGGTCGGGCTCGACATCTGGTGCCCGGGGATGAAGATCGAGTACGCGGGACGCAGCAAGCTCACGATCACGGAAGCCGGCCAGGCCCCGGTCGAGTATAGTGTCGGCAACAACTTCCTGCTTGATATCGACAAGACGTTCATCAAGGCTGTCCGCGCCGGCGATCAGTCGCTCTTGAAGTCCAGCTATGCCGACGCGTGCCGCAGTCTGGCAGTGCCGCTGGCGGCCAGCGACTCGATCGCGACCGGCCAGGTGGCGACGCCCGCGCAGTTCAAAGGGTAGCGAGTTCTAGGGGTAGCGAGATAGACGGCGGTTAGTGGCCTGTGCGGCCCTCTGAGCGCAGCGTCAGGGCAGCGACCCGGCCGCAACGGCCACGGCCGGCCGGGTCGCTGTGGCGAGAGGGCCGTGAGTGGCCTGCGCGGCCCTCTGAGCGCAGCGTCAGGTAGCGACCCGGCCGCTTCTCCAGAGACGAGGGGGCTCGACTCGTAGTGACCGTGAGCATTCCAGAGCACATCTTCCGTGAGTACGATATCCGCGGCAAGGTCGACGGCGAGATCACGCCGGCCACGACGCGGCGCATCGCGCAGGCCTATGCCTCCCGCTTCGCCGACCGTGAGCATGCCACGCTCGCGGTCAGCCGCGACTTGCGGACCAGCTCGCAGGAGCTCGCGGAGGCGGTGGTGGCGGGGATTCTGAGCACCGGTGTGAACGTGGTGGATGTGGGTGCGGCACCGACCCCGGGGCTGTACTTCGCGATCGGCCTGTGGGGTCTCGACGGCGGGATGGGCATCACCGCCAGCCACCGCCCGCCGGAGGATAACGGGATCAAGGTCCGCATGGGCGATGGCCCGTTCTTCGGGCCTGACCTGCAGGCCCTCAAGCAGGAGACACTGGCCGGCGCGCCGGCTACGGGCCAGGGCAGCTACGAACAGCGGGACCTGTACCCCCACTACTTCCGCCTCGCGCACCAGCAGCACCGCATCGATCGGCCGCTGCGCGTGGCCCTCGACCTCGGCAACGGCTGTGGCACGCTGACCGCGCCGCGCCTGCTGCGCGAGCTCGGGTGCGAGGTGACGACGCTGTTTGAGGAGCCAGACGGCACCTTCCCCGGTCGCGGGCCCGACCCCACGCAGGAGGGCGCCCTCGACCCCCTGCGCGCGACGATGGCACGCGTCGGGGCCGAGATCGGCCTCGCGATCGATGCCGATGGCGACCGTCTCGCCGTGCTCGACCACCACGGCGCGGTTGCGCAACCCGACCAGTACATGCTCCCGGTCTGCCGCGAAGTGCTCGCCACGGGCCCCGCGACCATCGTCTCGGAGGTCCGCTGCTCGCAATCGATCGTCGACGATATCGAGGCCCGCGGCGGGACGGTCGTGCTCACCGCCTGCGGCTACCCCTTCCTCCTGCAGGGCATGCGGGCCTACCAGTCCCCGGTCGGGTTCGAGACGACCGGCCACTGCTACTTCGATGACCCGTACTTCAAGTTCGATGATGCCACCTATGCCGCCGCGCGGCTGCTGGGGGCGCTCTCCCGCTCGGAGCAGTCGCTCGCGGAGATCATCGCGGGGGCCCCGGTCTACTATCCCGCCGAGCCACCGCGCTATGCCTGCCCGGGCGAGACGAAGTTCCTCGTCGTCGACGAGGTCGCGGCGACGTACGGCGCCGAGTTCCACCTCAACCGCGAGGACGGGGTGCGCGCACGCTATCCGGACGGCTGGTGCGTGCTGCGGGCCTCCAACACCGGCGAGGAGCTGGTGACGCGGTGGGAGGGCAATACCCCGGAGGCCCGCGAGGCCATCGGCGCTGACCTGATGGGCCGGCTGGCGGGCGTCATGGCCCACCACGGCCTGACCCTGACGCCGGTGCGGCACTAGTGCCCAGTTGGCTGTGAGTGTGTGGGCGGGGACTTGTGCGCCCCCCGGTGTTGCCGTCCGCCGTACCGGCCTCACCCCCCGGCCCCCTCTCCGTGCCGGAGAGGGGGTGTCAG
>CAZIWQ010000134.1:2548-10396 GCA_964542355.1 uncultured Armatimonadia bacterium | reverse complement strand
CCAGAGGCCGAGTTCGTGCGGTCGCCGACGGGCTGGCCAAAAAACAGCGGCGTCGGGACGGTCGGCCTACGCGTCTGCGCTCAGCGCACCGCACAGGCCGGTCACAGCCATCTCACCGCAGAGGCCCGGCCGGACGGTGCCAGGCATTGCCTATTCGCAGTCCAATCAGTCACTTAAGTGCCGCTATGCTGAGCAAACCCTGATAACCATTGGCTGAACAATAGGCTATCTACGTCGGTGCTACGATGGTTGCGCACAGGCGCGAGAACTGGCATAATGTACAGGTCCTGCTGGCGGCCGACGCCGACCATGGGGTCGGTCTGCCGGGTGTGGTAAGCACCATCGCGGTGGAGCATCAGGAGGCGGCACAGGGACTGGGCTTGCCTTCGGTCGTGTCCGCCTGCCGCCGATCGGTGCGGCCCTCGCCACCCACGCTGCCGCTGCCATGGGCGCTGGCGACGCGGCCGCGAAGGCCACTTCCGGCCGGCCCCCGAGGTGTATCGGCCGGCTGAGTGCCCTCCAGAGCCATGTTGGCGTGGATTCGCGGCCTCCGAACGGCTTTGCGGCCGCTCTCCTGGTGGGCTCCCTACGTGGCCGTCACGCGACCTGGCCGGCCCGCCGGACGGGGGCGCGGACGGGGGTGGGAGGTACGGCGAGGCGGAGAGCATGGCCGCGGGAACAGCCGCGGGCGAGCAGGTGAGGCCGGCTCCCCGGCGAACTGGGCAATGGTACAGACGCGGGGGGTGGCGCCTGCGTCTGGGGTACGCGACGCGACCGAAAAAGGGGCCTTCAGTCACTTGCAGTCCTCCGCACGGGGCCTATAATCGTAGGCCTAGCGAGTGGCAAGCGCGGGACCTCTGGAGGTTGCGGGCGTGGGCTCTAGCTCCTCCCGTCACAGTCGGTTAGCTGCCGAGCAACGCTGCGTACTGGCTGACGCCGTCGAGCGGGGGGCGGCGGAGGCTGTCGCGGCGTGGGCGGTGGGCGCGGCGGCCCTGCTGCGTGATGAGCTCTGGCGCGCAGCGGAGGTCACCGTGGAGGAGCTTGTCGAGGTGGCCACGCAGGCGGTGGCGTCTGTCAGCAGCCGGCTGGTTGCGGGCCCGGCCCCTGCGCGGCGCTGTTGCGAGAAGGGCCGCCGGCGGGCACTGTCTGAGCCCGGCCCCCTGGCCTGGGGCGCCCTGGCGCCGGCCCTGGGCTATTGCCTGCACACTCAGCTCGCCGAGTGTCTGTGGCAGGCCGTCGTGCCCCGGCTTCCCGCCGAATGGCCACCAACGATGGTGGCCGCCGCCGAGCACGACCTGCTCGCCGCGCTGATCCTGGCGCTGGGGGCGGCGCCGGTGGCGCACGTCCTCTCCCTGGAGTCTGCGCTCCGGCACAGCCGGGAGGACAGCTCTGCGATCTGCAAGCTGATGCTCGCCGCGCACGAGCAGGAGCGCGAGCGGATGGCGCATGAGGTCCACGACACCCTGGCGCAGGCGCTCGCCGGGGCCCGCTACCGCACGGACGCGGCGCGGCGTCTGCTGGGGGCTGATCCGGCCGCGGCGGCGACTGAGGTTGGCGAAGCACAGCAGTTGATCGAGCACGCACTGTCCCATGCGCGCGACATCAGCTTTGACCTGCGACCGGTCGCCCTCAACCGGTTTGGGTTGTGCGCCGCACTCGACGACTACGCCGCCCGGGTGCGACGCACGGGTGTGGCCGACGTCGCCCTCGAGGGGTGCGGCAACACCCGGCGCCTGGACCCGGGGACGGAGACCTTCTTGTTCCGTATCGTGCAGGCCGCGGTGGGAGCAGTGCTCGTGCCGCTCGGCACCCATCACGTCACGGTTCAGATGAGCGTTGCCAGTGACCACGTCGCACTCGTTGTCGCGGGCGACGACGTGGTGCTCGAGCCGGATGGAAACGACAGGCCGGGCGCGTCCGCGCTGCGGCTGGCTCTGCTCATGATGCAGAAGCGGGCCGAAGCCGCCGGTGCGAGCCTGACCATTGAGACCAATGAAGAGCGAGGCTCTCGAATCGAAGTCCGAGCGCCCGTTCCGATCGGGGGTGTGTGATGGACACGATCCGCATCATCGTGGTGGACGACCACACGCTGTTCCGCAAGAGCCTGCGTTCGTTGCTGGGGCAGGAGGAGGTCGTCGAGGTGATCGGTGAGGCGGACAGCCTCGCCGGGCTCCAGGAGTTGATGCCGACGCTGGGCGACAAGGTCGACGTCGTCCTCATGGACTACCACCTCGGCGACGACGCCCCGGATGGCGTCGTCGCTGCGCGGTGGCTCCAGGAGCGCTATCCGGCGGCCCCGGTCCTGATGCTGACGATGCATGACGAACGGGAGGTTCTGGCCCGGGCGGCGCAGGCGGGGGTCGTCGGCTATGTGCTCAAGGATGCCGAAGTCGAGGACCTCGTGGGGGCCATCCGGCTGGCCGCGGAGGGGAAGGTGTACCTGTCCCCGCAGATGGCTGAGAAAGCGATGCAGGAGCTGTCCAAGGTGCCGCTGGGTGCCGCCGCGGACAAGCCCGCGGTCACTCCGGAAACCTACGGCCTGACGCCCCGCGAGATGGACGTCCTGCGGCGCGTGGTCATCGGGCTCACCTACAGTGAGATCGCCAAGGACCTCTACGTGAGCGTCAGCCAGATCAAGCAGTTGGCGGGAAGCATCTTCATCAAGCTCGGCGCGCGGGACAAGGCCCATGCGGCGGCGATGGCCGTCGCGCGCAGACTGGTGCCCCCCCCCGAGTGACCCGGTGCACGGCGCCGCATGCCCGGCCCTGCGCGGATGACGCGACGCGCACAACGCTGATCGGGTGCTGGGAGGAGCGGGAGTGAAGCAACTGCGCGATGCGCCGGCCACCCCCCTCGGACCGGCGATCCTGCAGGACGCGAAGGTCGACGTCGGCCCGGTGGACCGCAGCCCGATCGTCCTCTTCGGGTTGATGTTCTGCGCCGCCGTCGTGGCGGGTTGGGCGGCCCGCTTCGTCATCTTCCCCCCCCCCTACCTCGTGATGGTCATCATGGCCGCGGGTGGCGCCAGCGCGGCGTTCCTCGCGTTTGCCATCCCGACCCATACCCTGCTGTTCATCCGGCGGCTCGTCATCCGCGGTGGGCTGGTGTTCAAGCGCAGCCACCTACGCACCGTGCTCGACGACACCCACGCCATGCTGCTCGAGCAGGTCAAGCACAATGCCAGTGCGGATGGCCTGGGCGACCTCGCGGTCGTGGAGTACCTCCGGGGTACCTCGGAGACCGCCGAGCGCGATCTGGCGCGGGCGCTGGAGATGGACCCCGAGAACCCGGCGTTGCTCAACAACCTCGGAGTGGTGCTGGCCGAGGAGGCGCGCTACGGCAAGGCCGCCGAGCTGTTCTCGCGCGCCGTGCGCGCCAGTGCCGACTCCGAGGCGCGCACCAACCTGGGGCTCGTGGCGGCCCTCGCCGAGGATCCGGAACCGTTCGCCCAGTTGGTCCCGGCGAACCCGGAGGCCCAGGACGCGATGGCCCTCAACAACCTCGGGGTGTTCCACCTCAAGCGCGGCAATCTCGATCTGGCGGGGGAGTGGTTCGCGCAGGCGGTGCGCCAGGATAGTCGGTATGCCTATGCCTGGGCCAACCTGGGGCTGGTGAGCTATCGGCGCGCCCGTCTCCGCGAGGCGACGACCCACCTGATCAAAGCGGCGCGGAGCGCCCCCACCGATGCCCGCATCGCCAACAACCTGGGGGTCGTCCTGGCCGCGGTGGACAAGCCGGCCTGGTCGCACGAGCAGCTCGCGCGCGCCCGCGCCCTGGAACCAACGAACATCGGGATCCGAATCAATGAGCTGGCCGTCGAGGCCTTCGAGGGCCGGTTGGAGATCGCGCTGCGCGGGCTCCGGCCACTCGCCGCGGCCGCCTTCCACCGCGGCGAAGCCTGCTACAACCTCGCTGTCGTCTCAATGGCCGTGAATGATCTCGAGGGGGCGGCGGCCAGCGCCGCAGAAGCGATCGAGCACGGCGAGGCCAGCGCCGACGCCTACAGCAACCTCGGCGTGGCGCTCTGGCGCTTGGGTCGGCACGCGGAGGCCCTGTCTCACTTCGCGGCCTCCGTGCACGCCGCCGACGTCGGCCCCCGCGCCGCCAGCAACCTGGCCCGCGCCCTCATGCTCGACGAAGACAACTGTGAGCGTGCCCTCGGAGTGCTCGAGGCCGCCCGGGCCGCTCACCCCGATGACACCGACCTCGCGCTTGACCTCGCGACCGCCATGCTGTACGCGTCGGTCTCGCGCTATCGCCGTGACATGAACGCCGCGGAGCGCCGCGACTTCTTTGTCGAGCTGCACCGCAGTTACGGGGGGCTTGAAGCGGCGACGCGTCGCGCCAAGCACGTGCCGGTCGAGGCCCATGTCAACATGGGGCTCTACTTCTACCTGCGCGAAGACTACCTCCATGCCATCGAGCACTTCGAGCGCGCGGTGGAGATCGCTCCCGGCGTTGCCGCCCTCCACCATCTGGCCGGCACGGCCTACGGGGTCGCCGCCGACCGCCAGCGCCACCTGCTCGAGGATGGCACCCGCAGCCTCACCCAGCAGGGGCTGGACTACATCCGCAAGGCCGTCCCGCACTTTGAGAAAGCCTGTGAGCCGCGGGACGCGGCCACCGACTCGTTCTACAACCTCGGCCGCTCACTGTATGCCCTGGGCGAGTACGAGCGTGCGCTGGAGGTCTCGCGCAAGGCGCTGCGGATCGAGGATAGTGACGAGATGAATGCCCTCGCGGCGCTCGCCGCCGCGCAACAGGCGCGGCAGTGGCAGGAGGCGGTGAAGACCCAGTCGCTGATGCCCGAAGGGCGCAAGCTCGTCCTGACCAAGCGCGCGCGCCAGTTCCTGGACGCGGCCGTGCAGTACTTCCGCCAGGCCCTGCTCCACAACGAGCTCAGCCCGACGCTCCACGGCAACATGGGGCTGGCCTACATGCTGCGCAACCAGGAGCATGACGTCGAGTCCGCGCTGCGCCACTGGCAACGGATGAAGGCGATTGCGGGGGCCGAGGTCGGCAGGCGCTATACCGACTTCACTCAGATCCAGACGCTCGAACACGCCGCGCGGATCCAGTTTGACGACTCCGAGGCGGCCTGCCGCGAGATCGAGGTGCGCCAGTGGGTGTGCGCCCAGCCACCCCAGCCCGCCGGCCTCCACTACGTCCTCGAGCCTGCCGCGGAGGGACACGAGTGGCGCCTCATCACCGCGAACCCCAGACTGCGACGAGCCCTCCATCTCCGCGACCTCATCGCCGATGGCAAGGCAGCCCTCGCCAGGCTCGAGCTGTGACAGACTCGCCGGGTCCCCGGCCGGACACCCGCACCTGCTGCCACTGACCCGGGCAGCCGACGGGAGGGGCCGGGGCCCGCAGAGCGGCAACCGCGTCGTGTGCGGTCGCCGCCTAGGTCGAGCGTCTCGCTCGACAAGACCCGCCGACCGCGACGGTCGGCCTACGCGTCTGCGGCTCGTCCCTCGCCGCAGTCCCTCGGAGTCCGGCCCCTCCGAACGAGGCCTGGCCGAAGCATGGTTGTACTACCGGCTCGTGTCATCCCCCAACAGGCGGCCCGGCCGGAGCTTGCCTGCACCAAAGCGCCGGCACACCTCATCGACGGCCTCGTCCAGACGGGAATGGGCCCCCTCCGCCTGCTCGAACAGCGACGCCTGGGCCGGCTCCCCGAAATGCGTGCACCCGATCCCCAGCAGTCTGACAGCGCGCTCGGCCAGCGGCGCGAGGTGCAACAGCTCGCGCGCGGTCGCGTACAGGGTCTGGTTCGCGTCAGTGGGGACCGGCAGGGTGCGATGACGGGTGATGGTCACGAAATCCTCAAAGCGCACCTTGATCTGAATCGTGCGGGCGCGCAGTCCCTGGTGGCGCAGGCGCGCGCCCACCTGTCCCGCGAGGCGCAGCAGCGTTCGCTCCATGAGGTCGAGCTCGCGCGTGTCGTGTTGGTAGGTCACCTCCGCGCTCACCGACTTCGTCTCCCGCGCGGGCTCCACTGCGCTTGTATCAAGCCCGTGCGCAAGGCTGTGGAGGTGCGCCCCCAGAGTGCCGAAGTGACGCTCGAGCAACTCGCGCGGGTAGCCTGCGAGCTGCCCGACGGTACGTACTCCCAGGTCCTTCAGGCGCTGCTCGACGGCCTTCCCGACGCCCCACAGGCGCGAGATGGGAAGGGGGGCGAGGAACTGGTCCTCGCACCCGGCCGCCACGACGACGAAGCCATCGGGCTTCCCGACGTCGGAGGCAACCTTGGCGACGAACTTGCTGGCGGCGACGCCGACGGAGGCGACCAGACGGACCTCGTCGAGGATCCGGGCCTTGATCTGGCGCCCGATCTCCGGGGCCTCGCCGAACAGGCGGGTCGAGCCAGTGACATCCAGGAATGCCTCATCGAGGGAGATCGGCTCGACCAGGGGCGTGTACGTCCCCAGGATCGCCATCACTCGTTGCGAGGCCTCGCGATAGCGCGGCATCGCAACAGGCAGGAACACGGCCTGCGGACACCGGCGTCGCGCCTGGGAGGAGGGCATGGCGGAGTGGACACCGTACGCCCTGGCCTCATACGAGGCTGCGGCGACCACTCCCCGGGCATCGGGCGCCGCCCCCACGATGACCGGCCGACCGCGCAACGCGGGATCGTCGCGCTGCTCGACCGAGGCGTAGAACGCGTCCATGTCCACGTGGATGATGTGGCGCGCCATGCCAGTCACGACATCCCCTGGCGAAGACCGGGGCCGAGCACAGTGTCGGGCCGGTCACCACCGAATGGGTGCACAGGTACCCAAGACGCGCCCTGGCGGCGCGCCCCGTCTGGGGCGGAGCCCCAAGCCGTTCATGGATGGATTGTGAGGCGGCAAGAGCGGCCGAGAAGTCGTTCGGAGGCCGCTCTGCTAGAGCCCGGCCACGGAGTCAGGGCTCTCCAGCCGGTGCTTGAGGTCGTCGAGGAGCTTGGCACCATCGGCGCCATCGGCCGCGGCGTGGTCAATGCTCAGGGTGCAGATCATCGTCTTGCGCACGACCAGCTCCTCGGCGATGACCAGCGGCCGTGACTTGATCGCGCCGATCGCCAGGATGCCGGTCTGCGGCGGGCTGATGATGGCGTTAAAGGCGTCGACCTCCGAACGGCCGATGTTGCTGATGCTGAACCCGGCGCCCATCTGCAGGCTCGCACGCAGCTTCCCCGTGCGCGCCAGCTCAACCAGCTCCCGCGTCTCGACCGCGGTCTGCGCCAGGGGCTTGAGGTCGGCGTCCATCAGTGTCGGCATCAGGACGCCCCGGTCGGTGGCGACCGCAAAGCCGACGTTCACGTGGTCTAGCACGTGTAGTCCGTCATCAGCGACCCAGGCATTGAAGCGTGGGTTCTCCCGCAGGACCAGTGCCACCGTGCGCAGGATGTAGTCGTTGAGGCTGGGGACCACAGCCGCCTCCGCCGCGCGCAGGCCGGCGCGTGCGGTGATGATGGCCGTGGCATCGACCTCGGTGCTCATCCAGAAATGAGGCTTCTCCTGCATGCTCTGGCGTGTGCGTGCGCCAATGGCTGATCGAATCGGCGTCTGCTCGAGCACGGTGTAGGTCTGTTCATCTGGGCGCGGACGACGCGTTCCCATCGGGCATCCTCCCTATCCTCATTTGCGCCGCCCTCGCAGATCGGCCGGAGCGGCAGACTGAGGCCGCGATGCCACGCGCAGAGGGCAGCAGCGACTCACAGTCATCTCCGTGCAGAGACCCGGCCGGGAGTGTCAGGGCCGGCAACAAGAGTTATTCGTCACGCGGTCTCGCACTCCCTTCACTCGAGCGCACCGGCCGCGACGCCGGGCAGGAATTCCGCGTGGTGGCTTACGACTT
>CAZIWQ010000134.1:0-2538 GCA_964542355.1 uncultured Armatimonadia bacterium | reverse complement strand
TCGCACGCGCTGACGGCGGTGGGTGGCTCGGGCGGTGGAGAACGGCCCTCCGCGGCACGGCAAGATGTGAACACGACCGCTCTCGGACCGCCCTTGCTCCCCTCTGCGAGGCCCACAGGCGCCTTCTGGGCCTCGCCCGGCACGGCGCCCGGTGGATAAGTCCGTGGGTATCGCTATCCTCGGGTGGAAAACCAAGCTAGACTTCCAGTGACCGCTGCACTGCTCACCGCGACCGATGGCGCATTGCCCGCTGATGGATGTGGCGCGGACACACCAGCGGCTTATGATAGCTACGAGATTGGTCTACGTGTCCATCTATACGTGGTTGATGTCCTGTATGAGGCTAATCGAGCTGGTGGTGGTCGCAGCATCCCGTTGCGTGTGCCCGGGAAGCTGCCCGGACACCGCCTACCCTGCGTTTGACGACCACTTGATCGCGGGGCCCGAGTTCGGTGCCACGCTCGCCACGCGGACGAGGATGGTGCTGTACCTGCAGGCGGGAACCCGCCGGTGGGCCCGGGTCGTTCTACTGCAAGAGCGGCCGGAACGTCGTTCTCCGGCCGCGAAGCCATGCCACAATGGCTCGCGAGGAGTGGCCGCAGAGCCGTTCTGAGGCCGCGCCGCTACGCTCAGAGGCCCGCAGAAGCCACTCACAGCCATCTCGCCGCTGGAGACCCGGCCGGAGGTGGCCTTTCCGGCCGGGTCGCCAGAGGGCACTCAGCCGGTCGCCGTGCTTCGGGGGCCGGCCGGAAGTGCCCTGCTCGGTTGCTGCGCTCGCGGGAAATCGGTCCCACTGAGACAGGGAATCGCGCTTTGCTTTTCGCTGCCGAAGGGCTAATATCTACAGACTCGGCCGAACGGCCACGTCTGTTGGCGCCCGTGCAACCCCCTCTGAGCGGTGCTCGCCGGGGGAGCCGGGGGCCGTACCGTTCCCGGCAACAACCTGGCGGCCTGGCGGACCGATATGGGTGGTGCGCGGGCGAGCGCATGCAGTCGCACTCCGGGGGGGCCAAATGCCGACGACTTCATCATTGGAGACAGAGTCTGTGACAACGCAGGAAGGGGTCGTGCCCACGCAGGAGCCCGTCGACGGGCCGGCGGGGGGGGCGGAGTGCAGACAGCGAGACGCCGGGTTGGCGAACAACCCGTACATGGGGCGTTGGGCAAGCTGCTATGACGCCCTGCTCTCCATCCCGCCGATCGGTCAGATCCGCCGTAGCGAGGAGCGGACGCTGGCGAGGTTGATGGCGAGCACGCTGCGGCCGGCCGACTGCCTGCTCGAGATCGGCCCGGGCACCGGTCGGTACACGGTGCAGTTGGCCTCGCACGTTCGCCGGGTCACTGCGGTGGAGCAGTCGGCGGCGATGGTTGGACAGTTGGAGGCGCGGCTGCACTGCGAGCGCATCACCAACTGTGCCGTCGTGCTGGGAGACTTCCTGGAGTTACGTGGGAACGAGCTGTTCGACGTGGTGGCGCTCATCGGCGTGCTGGACTATGTGACCAGCCCCCGGGAATTCCTGGCCGCGGCGGCGCGCGTCGCGCGCCGGGCCCTGCTGTTCACGATCCCCCGACGCGGACCCCTGGCGAGCGCCTTCTGCTTGTGCAACCGCCTGCGCGGCATCGCCATCGCCACGTGTACCCCTGCTGAGGTCACCGCCTACCTGCCCGACTTCCAGGTCGAGGTCACCGAGACCGGCCTGCACACGTCCCTGTGGCCCGGGATGACCCTCGCTTGCCGGGCAGTGCGCGGCTAATGGAAGGGATCCACGCCGTCCTCTATGAGTGGGTGCGCGCGCACGGCATGATCGGCGTGTCTGTGTTCATGCTGATCGAGAACGCCTGCGTGCCGTTCCCCACCGAGCTCGGGTTCATCGTCGCCCAGGGCCTGGTGCACGCCGGCCACAACAGCTACTGGGAGGCCTTCGCCTTCATCATGGCCGGCCACCTCGTGGGCTCCGGGGGGAGCTACTACCTCGGACGTGCCGGTGACAACGCCATTGTGCGCCGCTTCGCCGGGAGTCCCCGGATGATGCGGGCGCGGACCAAGCTGCGGGGCTGGTACGCCCATCACGGCGCGCTCGCCGTCCTGTTCGGACGGCTCGTGGGGCAAGTGCGCCCCTGGGCCTCCCTGGTCGCCGGCATGTCGGGCGTGCCGCCCCTGAAGTTCTGGGTCTGGACCGTCGTGGGGACTGCGATCTATGCCCCACTGGCGATGTGGGCGACGGCCTGGGGCTGGGACATGTGGGGTCGCTACCCGGGGCTGCGCGTTCCGGCGATCATCGTGACGCTGTTTGTGTTCTACGGTGCGGCCGCGATCGGCCTCGGCGTAGAACTCTTGCGCCGCTATCGTAAGCGCCACCGGGCGGCCAAGCAGGCCGCCCCCACTGACTGACCCGCGCCCCAGAAGAGCGGCCGAAAAGTCGTTCGGAGGCCGCGACGCTACGCCCAGAGGCCCGCAGAAGCCACTCACACCCGTCTCGCCCCTAGTGCCCCGTTAAGCGTCATTCTGGTGGTGTGCGGGGTCCTCCCATGAGCCCG
>CAZIWQ010000133.1:8638-10401 GCA_964542355.1 uncultured Armatimonadia bacterium | reverse complement strand
CGAAGGATCAGCATCAGGTGAAGGCGCATGTGTGCGGAATGTGATCCTTCGTCGCGGCTGCTGCTGCGAAGCCGCATGCGCTCCTCAGGATGACGTCGGCCCGGAGGGCCGGTCCGTGCGGACGCCGACGGGCTGGCCACAGAACAGCGGCGTCGCGACCGTCGGCCTACGCGACTGCGGCCAGCACCTGCTGCCTGACCGCCGCGAGATCCGCCTGGCCCGCAGCGACGATCCGCGTGACCGCTTCGAGCCGAGCCATGAACTCCTCTTCCCCTGCCCCCAACTCCGGCAGCAGTACCGAGGGCCCCCGGCGCACGATCCGGTCGCTCTCCGGCTCCCACTCGAAGGCCAGGCGATGGCCCTGCGCCGTGCTCTCGTAGAGGGCCGCGACCCGGCGCCGGGTGCCGCCGGTGACGTGCACAAACAGAATCAGCCCGAGACGGTTCAGGTGCTCTCGCGGCACCATCAGCGGGGGTCCGAGCACGATGTCTTGCAGCTCCTCCAGCGTGTCGGCGTGCAGGCAGGAGGCGATGCGCTCGCCCGCCGCCATCCGTGCCATCAGCCGCGCCACCTCCGGCCCCCAGATGTAGCCGTACCAGTGCCCACGACCGATCTCGTGAGCGAGATGGCAGCGGCGGGCCCGGTCGCAGACAACCGTCGGGTCGGTGACCGTGACGATCTCTTCATCCGCGGGGAGCAGTGCCAGGAGGTTGGCCAGCACCGTGCTCTTGCCGGCGCCGCCGGGTCGGGCCGCCGTCAAGAACGAGGCGCCGTGTGCGATGGCCGTCCAGCAGTGGGCCACCAACTCGGCGCTCATTGTCCCCGCCGCAATCAGGTCGACGAAGCTGAGCGTGCGCCCGCCACGCTGGTTCAGCCCCTCGATCTCGGTGAGGTTCTTGCGCTGCAGGTCGTGCATGGGCGGCCTCTCAAGAAGCTGATAGCGAATAGCTGGGAGACGGCGACAGGAAGCTGATAGCGAGCTGATAGCGAATAGCTGATGAGCTGATAGCAACGGCGAACGGCCAACAACGGGCGGCTGGCAAGCAACGTGTCGTGAGCTATCCGCTCATTCGCTATCAGCCATTCGCTGTCCGTGCCTCCGTGCCGTCCCGTTGACCTTTCGTGGGAGATCGGGCTATACTCGACCCCATGCCCCGTACCCTCCGCGCCATCCTGTTTGACCTCGACAACACGCTCTACGACGCCCGCGCCGGCCTGCAGGACGCTGTCGACAAGCGCATCACGCAGTGGATCATGGAGCAGCTCAAGCTGTCGCATGAGGTGGCCGACGCGCTACGCGTGCGCACCTGGCAGGAGTACGGCACCACGGCGAAGGGGCTGGAGGCGGAGTATGGCTGTGCGCCGGCGCCGCTCTACGACTGGGCCGTGAGTCGCCTCGAGCCGGCGCACTACCTCCGCCCCTGGCCCGCGCTGGCCGCGATGCTCGGGCGGCTGCGGGCCGAGTGCCACGTGTTCACCAACGCCACGCGCGTCTATGCCGTGAAGGTCCTGGCGGCGCTGGGTGTCAGCCAGTACTTCCACTGTGTGTTCGACATCGAGCACAACGGCTGGACCTGCAAGCCGCACCGCCCGCTGTACGAGGGCATCGTGCGCGAGCTGGGCGTGCCGGCGACCGAGATTGCCTTCATCGAGGACAACCCGCGCAACCTGCCCCCCGCGGCCGAGCTCGGGATGCTCACCGTGCTCCTCGGAACCGACGAGGACGGCTTCGTGCCGGACCTGCGCCTGGATAGCATCCTGCA